>JANPNU010000523.1:0-2728 GCA_031427615.1 Burkholderiales bacterium | reverse complement strand
CCGAGATCGTGTGCTTCCATTTGATACCGATGCAGCACGTCGTTATGCCGAGTTAGCTGTCGCAGCAAGGGTCATCGGGAAAGGATTTCCCACGCCAGACGGGTACATTGCCGCAATCGCAGCCTCGCGAGGGTACGTCGTGGCAACACGCGATACCTCTCCGTATGAGGCCGCGGGCATCACGGTCATTAACCCATGGGAAGCGTTAGCGTCTGGCCGACCAACCGAGACGAAATGACAACGCGCTAAAATTTTGCCAGGATGACACATTGGGCCATGGCTGCAGAATGTCCCGGTTTGGCGGGCATTCAAACGATTTCTCCATGGCAATTATCGTCTCATTTTCCAGACCGCGAAAACGACAATTCACTCCATGGTGCAAGATATCCATGCCACGCGCCGACGTTTTGCGCAGCCAACAACGATCTCAATGCATCGTCGATTCGCTTTTGCCCCTCAATGAGTAGCTCTTCGCTGGCCTGATGGATCCAAATGCCGTGAGGCGGATTGACTTCAACCGCAATAAACCTTTATCACCTTCGTGGCGATGTATGTATTTGTCTTGATCGCCGCCATCTCCGCACTGCTGGTTGGCTACGACCTCGCGCTACATGGCATCAAAGACCGTGGACGTGGCACATGGCAGTTTCATCCAACTGCTTGGATTATCAGCATGGTGTTTGCGGCACCGCTGGTACTACCCGTGTATTTATGGAATCGCCGACAAATCATCCCGGTCGGCACCCGGCTGCGCTGGCCTGCGCCAAATGATTTGTTACCGTCGCTCTTTTCAGTCATTGCCACCGGGGGAATGATGGCGGCGGTATTCACACAATTTCCGACACAAGATTGCAGCGACCCGGTGCGCCTGCGTGGCCTGCAAGAAGCCTTGCTCAGTCAAAAAGGGGTGCCGGTTGAGGCGGTGGTGGCCAAGCGTGCGACGCTGGAATCGAGGAGTCTGGTGAGTCAGGAATCATTGTGCCGCGCAATCGTCGACATCAAGTTTGCCGGGCAGCCGGCTGAAACGGATGCGCCGATTTGGTACAAGGTGGTGCCCAAAGGGGCCGGCTGGGGTTCTTACGTGGCCGGACATTTGCAGGCGCATGAAGCGGCGCGCCAATTTGATGGCACCGCCAAATCCTGAGCCATGAACGATCGACAACGCAACATGCAAAATGACCATCCCGTTTGGCGCCGATCTGTCGCATGGTCCGGTTACGGCGTTACGTGGCTCGCCTATTGCGGCTTCTTGTTGGTCTCACTGAAATATTTTCCCTACAAGGAATTGCCGGGCTTTTTCCTCTCATGGGGTTATGAATCATGGTGGTTGGCGCTGGCGTCATTGGTGACGGTCGCCATCAAACTCGCCCTGATTGGCTCCATTGCGTTGGTGATTACCTTCTTTGGTAGCATCCTGCTGCCGATTTTGCTGCTGACCATCAATCTTGGGGCCACACCATCGCTGGGTGTGTTGGCATTGCTGTGGGGATTGATATGATTTGCAAAACTAACCCGCGCGAGAAATGCGAATTGCTTTTACAATTACCGAACTGCGCATTCTGGCATCGCCAGCGGGCGCAAACAGCACGGGCGTCACGACCATGCCGCCATGCGAAGAAGCGAACACCAGCCGGCCCAATTTGCCGAAGCTATGGTGTCTGAAGATGTATTCGAACGAGGTTGCCGAGAGCGGCTTGCGCTGCACGGTGACATCGACTGGCAATGAAAAACCCATCTCACCTCACCGTTCCTCGCGTGTATGCCAAAGCCGCATGACGTAGATCACGGAATCGGCGATCTCATAGCGCAGTTCGTAGCGACCGACAAGTAGCCTCCGGATCTCGCGCGGGTCGAATTCCTCCAGCCGCTCGCCTATGCGCGGATTGTCGACCAGCCCGGCCGGCGCCGCCACGAGCGACTTGACGACGCGCGCAGCAGCAGGACCATTCGTGCTGGCCAGGAATTCGTGCAGGCGCACCACGTCGGACAATGCCTTGCAAGTCCATTGCAACCGCATCAGCGAACCACTGGTGCGGGCAGTGGGTTGTCCGTGCCGAGGCTATCGGCCCAGGCCTGCACCGCATGGTGATCGATGACGCGGCCCACGTCCACGTCCGCCATCGCCTCGCGTGTCAGTCGGCTGCGCTCCTCTTCTTGGTCGACCCAAGCACTGAGCGCCTGTTTGACAACCCAGCCACGCGAGCGCTCAAGGCGTGCGGCCAGCTGGTCGACCTTCTCGGACAGGGCAATCGGCACGTGGGCTGTCAGCACCTTCGTATCTGTTTGCGACATATTGACTACTCCTTGTGATTCTTAATCAATCTATTTACAGTACCGGCGGGCGTACCCCCAGGCACCACCACAGCAACGATGTCCTCGCCTGCCATGCGATCATCTTGGATTCGATGTGCTGCATCGGTACTCTCCCTCGATTTTCTGATCGGATGAACCATCGTAGCACAACTGTAATGCGTGTCAATCGTTTTTAATCATAATTAATCGTTTTGATTTGCTACGCAAAAAGAGACGCAAATGTATCGAATACTAATTTAACGGCATATGAGGCTGATTTTTATCAAACATCGAGCGTATTCCAACCCATGAAATCCAAGGTCAAAGGCACGCCTGCGCCAACAATTCTCTTCTTGGCGCAGCCAATGGCGACTTTCGCCATTGAATTTTTACTGTTACATTTTACGCTCAATTCGTCTCCCAGTGGGAAACAAGC
>JANPNU010000522.1:0-5406 GCA_031427615.1 Burkholderiales bacterium | reverse complement strand
AGTCCCGGCTGGAATGCAGGCGGCGCCGACGCAGCGGGTATTCCGATCGAGCCGTACGCATTTTCCAACGATGCGTTTGGCAATTTTGGCCCGCCAAAGTTTGAGCAGGCGAAGTTCAAAGTGGAAAAAGACCACAAAACCATTTTGATCACCTTTAAATAGGCGGCAATGATGAATCGTCGAAACTTTTTTCAGTCGGTTGGTGCCTCTGCCGCCGGCATTGTCCTGCCCGCCATGACAGCCGGATTGGCATCGTCCGCCTTTGCCCAATCGCCGCTATCGGCGAGGCCGCTATTTTCCCCAAACCCCAATCTGACTCCACTGCGTGGTTTCGCCGGACAGGACGTGCAGTGTGAACACGCGGCCATCGAAGGCAATATCCCGGCGGATTTGCGCGGCGTCTTTTATCGCAACGGCCCGGGGTTATTTGAACGCGGTATGGGTGCCAACACACAGCGATACAGCCATTGGTTTGATGGTGACGGGCAGGTGCACGCCTGGCGGTTTACTGACAAGGGTGTTTCGCATCAGGCGCGTTTTGTGCAAACCACAAAATTCAAGGCCGAGCAAGCAGCAAACGAATTTCTGGTGCCGGCATTCGGTTCAAGTATCAAGGCCAAAATTCCCGTGCGCGGCAACGACGACGTCAACACGGCCAATACCAGCGTTGTCAAATTGGGGGATCGATTGCTCGCCATGTGGGAGGGTGGTTCGGCCACTGAAATGGACCCGGACACGTTGGCAACACGTGGTCTCGTGGCGTGGGCACCCGAGCTGAAATCCATGCCGTTTTCGGCGCACCCCAAGATTGAAGCCGACGGCACATTTTGGAATTTTGGAACGTTGATGGGCAAGATGGTCCTGTATCACATCAGTGCCAAGGGGGGGTTAATCAAACACGCCGTATTTGATGCGCCCAGCGGTGCGATGGTGCATGACTTTGCCATCACCCATAAACATCTGGTGTTTTTGCTGCCACCCATTGGCATGGATATGGCGGTGTTTCGCAACGGCGCCGGCTTTGGCGAAGCCATGACATGGAACGCATCCTCACCAACCAAAGTAATGGTGGTCGACAAGAGTGATTTTTCGAAGCGGCGCATTTTGGAAATGCCAGCTTATATGGTGTTTCATTTTGGCAATGCCTGGGAAAAAGACAATGTCATTCACGTCGATTTTGTCCGTTCAAAAGACTTGAGCATCATGAACGATTGGATGCCCAAGATGATGCGGGGTGAGTCGGTTGTTGCGATGCCGTCGAATGCCGCGTTTGTCACCATTGATCTGAATCGCGGCAAATGCGACATGAGTGTGCGCAACGAAAATTGCGAATTTCCAAAAGTTGACCCGCGTGTTGTTGGACTGCGCAATCGTTATGTCTATTACCCGGTTTCCGATGACAGCAGCAAAGTCAGATTTGGTTTCCCCGCCCTCATGCGGCTCGATACCGACAATGGCAAAACCGACACCTATGTGTTTGCTGATGACGTGGCGCTGGAAGAGCATATTGTTGTGCCGAAACCCGGCAGCAATCGTGAGGGCGACGGATATCTGGTCGGGGTGGGGTTTGATATTGGCCGTCAACAGACCTTTGCAACCGTATTTGATGCAATGAATTTAAAGGCGGGACCAATGGCGCTGGTGAGGCTGCCGTATTGGACGCCGATATGTTTCCACGGGCATTTTTATGCGGCCTGACACACGATTTTGCGCATCACGTCATGCGGCGGCGTGTAGGGTTGACGCCAGAGTCATCCATGCGGATGCAAGCTGCCGACCACGGGCTGCATTTGGCGACAAAATCATGCGTTTGGTCTTAAATTGGCCTCGCGCGTGCACAATACCGAATACATTTCCAATGTGCCTGCCCTCATGCAGACTAGCAGCCTGTCGGACTTAAAGTGAATCGGCTGCAAAATGATCCAATAGGTCCATATTTCCTCGCTTTTCGGTGCAAAGGGGGTCACCATTTGCTTGAAAAGCGAGAAAATCTGTCCTCAATTGGCTCATTTTTCGCATCGATTCTTTAAGGCCGACAGGCTGCTAGGGATGGCACAAATTGGCTAACACGTAGCCAGAATAAAGCGTCGCGCAATCCGGGATCACCGCGTAATCGAATCGCGGATTTTATTGCACACGGATTACGGAAACGTCAATTGTGCAGATGAATTACCACAGGAAAACAACATGAGTCTAAATCCAATCAAACCCCTCACCGACGCCATCACGTTCCCGTTTACGTTTATTTACGTGGTCGGGCTGTGCGCTTTTATCAATTACTTTACTTCGCCCGGGCACTGGTGGGTACAGTGGGTCGCGTTTGGCATGAGCATCGCGCTTATCAGCATCTGGTTTCGCGCGTTCAAATTTCTGGTGGCAACCGTCGGAATCGCGGCGGTTGGATATTTCATTTATCGGTGGTGGAAAAATCGCCAGTCAATGAACGGTAACGTTGCTGCCGAAACTGCCTTTGCTGAGGCCCGGCAGATTGCGCCGCCACTCACATCGAATGTAGCTTGATTTCGGGTCACCGCCATTTAACCAGACCAAAGACAAACAGATATGTCATCCAACCTGGCAAGACCAGTACAGCCCAAAGTCGATATCGTATCGTGTGATGCGATTCGTCTTGCCGAGCGGAAACTTCAAATTGAGTCCGACGGTATGCACTTTCATCCGCTCGAAGTCATTGCGTTTTTTCGTAAGTGGCCGCGCAGCTTTATGCGCAATCTAATTTACACGCTGGTCTTTAATGCACTGTTTGCGGTTGGTTTTACGCTGATTGCGGTTCTTGGGCATTTGACCAGCGGTCGCGAGGTCATGCCGTCGGCGCTGCTTGGCGCGTTCGCCAACAATCTGCTGATTTCAAACGTGATTGGCTTTGCGTTCTGGGGTGTGATGCATTTGATTGAGCCGGTTATGCGCTGGATGAATGTGCAGGGTTTTTTTGCGGTGCTGATGTTCTACACCCTGATGGGTACCGCAATTGTCACCGGTGGTTTTTTTGTTGTGTCCCTTATTCCGGGTTACGGCGGGATCGGGCGCTGGTTGTTCACGGCTCCGCAGTTTGTGTCGAGTTTTATTACTGCGCTAATCATTTCTACCGTCATCAGCCTGATCTGGCAGCGTCGAACCAATGAGCTCGCGGGGCAGATCGCACTCGCCCAGGAACGGGAACGTTCCGAATCCGCCGAACGTGCCGCCGTTCAGGCAAACCTGCGCGCGTTGCAGGCGCAGATCGAGCCACATTTTTTGTTCAATACGCTGGCCAATGTCACCAGCCTGATTCACGCGCGACCGGACGACGCCAAAAAAATGCTTGAAGAATTCATCGGCTACCTGCGCACATCCCTTGCCACCACACGTGAAGCCGAAACCACGCTTGCAAAGGAAATTGCCCTGATGCAAAGTTATTTGATGGTGCTCAAAATTCGCATGGGCGGGCGCTTGACGGTATCGGTTGTGTTGCCTGATGACCTCAAGGACTTCAAGCTGCCGTCTATGCTGATCCAACCGCTGGTCGAAAATGCCATCAAACACGGGCTTGAGCCAAAAATCGAGGGCGGCAATATCGCGCTTGTCGCGCGGCGCAGCGAGGATGCCATTGAACTCGTGGTGTCGGACACCGGACTTGGTTTTCAGAATTCAACTGCGGATGGTTTTGGCCTGAAAAACGTTCGTGAACGGCTGGAAAAACTGTATGGCGGCCGTGCGTCGCTCTCGATTGTAGAAAACCTGCCAACAGGGACCAAAATTACCATTTCGATACCCGCGTAACCATTGCGTCGCGCGCACCCAAGCCTGATGCAGCGGGCGCGGGAGTATCAATCGATGCGAAAATTTCTAAACGACCTATGACAAAAATTACAGCGATTCTCGCGGATGACGAACAAAACCTTTCCGACTTTCTTAAGCAGCGTCTCAATACGCTTTGGCCGGAGTTGGAGGTGGTGGCGATGGCGGCCAATGGCGCCGATGCATTGCGGTTGATCGATGACCATGCGCCGTCCATTGTGTTTTTGGATATCAAGATGCCGGGGCTGACCGGCCTTGAGGTTGCCGGCCGCATTGACGCACAAACCCATATCGTTTTTGTGACCGCATTTGATCAGTACGCTGTGGATGCGTTTGACAAACAGGCCGTTGATTATCTGTTGAAGCCGGTTACCGACGAGCGATTGGAACGGGCGATCACGCGCCTGAAGGGCAAGCTCAAGCGCAACGAGGCGCCCACGGATGTGGCGGCAATATTAAGATCGATCGCACACGTCCTGCCGAATGCCAAGGGAAATCATCTGCGATGGATCCGGGCAACGGTTGGTGAGTTGACCAAACAAATTGCGGTGGAAGATGTGTTGTATTTTCAGGCGCAAGACAAATACGTGAGTGTGTATGTCAGAGAGGGCACGCGGGAGATTGAGGCTTTGATCCGCACCCCGCTGTCTGAATTGGTTACGCAACTAGATCCGGATGCATTTTGGCAAATTCACCGTTCGACCGTGGTCAACGTTGAGCGTATTGCCGGCACGGTGCGGGATGTGATGGGGCGCACCGTAGTTAAAATCAAGGACTCAAAGGTTGACCTGCCGGTCAGCCGTGCCTACAGCCATTTGTTTAAGCAGATGTAGGGTTTCGTGCGCGTGCTAGAATTTTCCCATGCTCAATATCATTGTTAATGGTCAACCGGCGACCCAGCCAGCCAACACGTTTGTTGTGTCAATTGTTGCGGCCATGCAGCTCGACGGAAAACGATTTGCGGTTGAGCGCAACGGCGAGATTGTGCCAAAGAGCCGGCTGACTGTCACACCCATTCAAGACGGTGATCGATTTGAAATAGTGGTCGCCGTTGGCGGCGGTTAAAAAACGCACGGGAGTCAACATTGAACAAGCTTGTTATCGCTGGGAAATCCTATCAATCACGTTTGCTGGTTGGCACTGGCAAGTATCGTGACTTTGCCGAGACACAATTGGCGATCGAAGCATCTGGTGCGGAAATTATCACGGTGGCGATTCGTCGCGTGAATATTGGGCAGGACGCGTCCCAACCCAACTTGCTCGATTATTTGCCACCATCGCGATTTACCATTTTGCCAAACACGGCCGGTTGTTACGACGCAAAGGAAGCCGTGCGTACCTTGCGCTTAGCGCGTGAATTGCTCGACGGACACAAGCTGGTCAAGCTCGAAGACCATCGGGACGCTGCTGTCGCTCGGTTGCGTGCCGGTGATCAACGAGAACGACACGGTGGCCACCGCCGAGATCCGGTTCGGCGACAATGACCGCCTGGCCGCACGGGTGGCCGCGATGATCGCCGCCGATGTGCTGGTGCTGCTGTCCGACATCGACGGCCTGTACAGCGCCGACCCCAAGCGCGACCCCGATGCCCGGCACCTGCCGGTGGTCGAG
>JANPNU010000521.1:0-2005 GCA_031427615.1 Burkholderiales bacterium | reverse complement strand
GCACCGGCTGTGAGCGCCGCAGCCATCATGCAACGAAACGCGCCCAGGGCCGGCAAACCATCCGAAACCCGGGCACCGGCCGAATCAATCATCATCACCAATGGGACACGCGTGGTCGCCACAACTTTGAACAAACTGGCGAGTTTGTCGCACTCGCCCACGCCCAGTGCACCTGAGGCAATACTGATTTCAATCACAGCCACATAAACCGTCTGGCCATCAATCGTGCCACGACCGAGTGTTAGGTTACCGACTGGCTCACCTTGCTGCGTAAAAGCAACCGCGTCTTTGAAATTATTTTGCATGATCAGGCATTTTTCCGGCGAACACGGGGCATCCAAAAAATGATAGCAGGCAATAATAACGCGCCATCTGGTCCCTGGCCGATATTGCATACGGTCTTCACGCATTTTGACGATTAAACCGACCAAACAAACGCCGCCCCGCCAAACGGCAAAACTGAGACCGCAATTCCGACATCGACCATCGTGCATAAAGCCACACCACGCCAAACCGCGCACGTCCGGTGCCCAATTTTGGATAGCAGCATCAGCAGCGCAGCAAATCAACTTGGACCCCGGACTGAATCCGGGGAAGGTCAAAATACCGCCACCTTCACCGGAGAAGGACAAATACGCCCCCTCACCGGAGAAGCGAAACAGCGTTACCGTTTCACACCAAACCAAACCAGAGCGCAACAGGTGGATTTGTTAGAATGACAGACACTTTAGAATTGAAAGCCTGTCATGGACACCAATATCGTCGCCACCACCAATCCCCTGCTTGCCGAATGGGACACGCCTTTTGGCATTGCCCCGTTTGCCGCCATTGACACCATGCACTTTGCGCCCGCCTATGAAATCGCGCTCATCGCACATAGTACCGAATTGGATGAGATCGCCAACAATCCCGATGCTCCCACATTTGAAAACACCCTGGCCGCGTTTGACCGCAGCGGCCGCCTGTATCAGCGGGTTGATCGAGTTTTTTCAAACCTGACATCGTCGGAGACCTCGCCCGCCTTGCAAGCTGCCGAACGCGCCCTTGCCGGCCCGGTTGCCGCCCATGAAAACGCCATCTATACCCATGCCGCGCTGTTCAGCCGAATTGACAGTGTCTACAACCAGCGCGCCAGTCTTGGGCTCAACGCCGAGCAAATCCGTTTGACCGAACGTATTCACCTCGATTTTGTACGTGCCGGTGCCAAGCTTTCATCATCGGCCAAAAAGCGTTACGGGGAAATCATGGAAAAACTGGCCGAACTCAATACCCGCTTCAGCCAGAACGTCTTGGCGGACGAGGGTGAATATCAGCTGATACTACGCACCAAAGACGAAACCGTCGGCCTGCCGCCGTTTGTGTTGGCCGCGTCCAAACAAGCCGCCGTTGAACGTGGTATTACCGATGGACACCTCATCACCATTTCGCGTTCACACATCGTGCCGTTTTTGACTTTTTCGACTCGTCGTGATTTGCGTGAACAGGCATTCAAGGCGTGGACTACCCGCGGGGAGTTTCATAGCGGTGACACATTGCGCGACAATAAATTGGTCGCGGTTGAAATCATGAATTTGCGTCTTGAACAGGCGCAGTCACACGGCCATACCAACTTCGCGGACTATGCCCTCGCCGATACCATGGCCGGCAGCCAGCAAGCGGTGTTTGATTTGCTCAACAAAGTCTGGACCCGCAGCAGTGCCCGCGCGCGAATTGAGGCGGCGGATTTGCAAGACACGGCCACCGCAAACGGCGACAACATCACCATCGAAGCCTGGGACTGGTTTTACTACGCCGAAAAGGTGCGCAAATCGCGCTACGACTTTGATGAAGCCGTGGTCAAACCGTATTTTTCACTGGCACGCATGACCGAGGCCGCCTTTGATTGCGCCCATCGATTGTTTGGCGTCACCTTTACATTGCGCACCGATATTGTTGCCTATCACCCCGACGTGCAATCGTACGAAGTCAAAAATGGCGCAGGGAAAACCATCGCAATCTTTCTGCA
>JANPNU010000520.1:0-1656 GCA_031427615.1 Burkholderiales bacterium | reverse complement strand
GGCAGCATCACCACCATTGCAATGCTCAAGGGCGAAGGCACGGCAGGGCAGTCGGCGGATGGGTGGTTGAATCGTTTGGCGGCAGCAGGTGTCAAGGCGCTCGCAGTGGGGGCTGACGGGGTGTTGGTCCACTATCCATAGTGTTTCCATAGCCTTTGTTTTGGGGGGCCATGTTAGAATCCGCCTGATTTCATTCTCTTTTTTCTGCGGATTCTTGTCATGTCTGATTCCTTCCTGTCCAGCCACACCGTCGCCAATATCGACCCGGAACTTTGGGCGGTTATTCAGCAGGAAAATCTTCGGCAGGAGGCGCACATTGAGTTAATCGCCTCGGAAAACTACACCAGTCCGGCGGTGATGCAGGCGCAGGGCTCACAACTGACCAATAAATACGCCGAAGGCTATCCCGGCAAACGCTATTACGGCGGCTGCGAATACGTTGACATAGTTGAGTCCCTCGCTATAGAGCGGGTCAAAAAATTATTTGGCGCCGACAAACACGGCTGGGCTGCCAATGTACAACCCCACTCCGGTTCACAAGCCAATCAGGCGGTATTCATGGCTTGCCTCAAACCCGGGGACACGTTTTTAGGCATGAGCCTTGCCATGGGCGGGCACTTGACCCACGGTGCTCCGGTGAACATGAGCGGCAAATGGTTTAACGTCATCAGCTACGGGCTGAATGACATGGAAGAAATTGACTACGACGAAATGGAGCGGCTGGCGCGTGAGCACAATCCGAAGTTGATTTTGGCCGGTGCCTCGGCGTATTCATTACGCATCGATTTTGAGCGCTTTGGCAATATCGCCAAGGAAATTGGTGCGGTGTTTATGGTTGATATGGCGCATTACGCCGGATTAATCGCCGTCGGCCAATATCCGAACCCGATTCCACACGCCGACGTGGTGACCTCCACCACCCACAAGAGTTTGCGTGGCCCGCGCGGCGGCATTATTTTGATGAAGCCGGAGCTCGAAAAAGCGATCAACTCGGCAATTTTCCCCGGCCTGCAAGGTGGACCGTTGATGCACGTGATCGCCGCCAAAGCGGTGGCGTTTCAGGAAGCACTCGATCCTTCCTTTGCGTCCTACCAAAAACAGGTGTTGGTCAATGCTGATGTGATGGCAAAAACACTGATTAAACGCGGACTCAGAATTGTCTCCGGCCGCACCGAGTCACATGTGATGCTGGTTGATTTGCGCAGCAAAAAAATCAACGGCAAAGAAGCCGAGGCCTTGCTTGGCCGTGCGCACATTACCGTCAATAAAAATGCCATTCCGCATGACCCGGAGAAACCGTTTGTTACTTCCGGTATCCGGCTGGGCTCACCGGCCATGACGACGCGCGGGTTTAAGGAAGCCGAAGCGGAACGTACGGCCAATTTGATTGCCGATTTGCTCGATAACCCACATGACGAAGCCAATATCGCCGCGGTGCGTGAACAAGTGGCGACACTCACCAAGGCGTTTCCGGTGTATGGGGTCTGATTGTGAACGCGTGAACAATTGAACAATTGAATAAGTGAATAATGGAGCAAGCGTATGAAATGCCCATTCTGCAGCGCGCAGGAGACTCAGGTCATCGACTCGCGCGTGTCCGACGAGGGCGATCAGGTCCGCCGTCGTCGCCGTTGCACTGTGTGTCACAAGCGTTTT
>JANPNU010000519.1:0-4862 GCA_031427615.1 Burkholderiales bacterium | reverse complement strand
CCCGCATAAACTCGCCGGGAAAAGTGACCAGAGGAGTGCCGACAGCAAATGTAAACGCTCCAGTGGTGCCGATTCCAAAATGAAATGGGTCAAGAATTACTGTGCTTTCGGAAATGATCAACATAAAATCAGCCGGATTGTGAACCCAGTCGTGAAAAATAATTCGCGTCCGCAAACTTGGCGTTATTGACTGATCAAATCGTTGCCTCAGTAGCTCACCCCATCGGGCGTGCATGCTGCTCTCAAACAAGACAATATGTCCAGTCTGGTCAAGTTCAAGAATTCCGGCCATTGCGGCATCAAAATCAGGATGCAACTTTTGCAGCATCATTGGGCATAAATAGATATTTCCGGACTCTGGTAGTCCGAGTTCCGCCCTGGATTTCAATTCGAGCGGCAACTCAGGTCGAGTCATGCTAAAGCAATTGGATGCAAGGCGAACAAGTATTTCAGAATAGTGTGAGTCCGCCTCTGCAGGTTCGCATAGAGCGGCGGACAAAAAGTAATCCATTGTGCGGATGCCTGTTGTAACTGGGTGTCCTCCCAATACACATTGGATTGGTGCAAGCCTCGAAAATGCAAGCAAGAAGCTGAGCGGATCCATGCCAATATCCATATAAACAAGAGTATCGAGCCCGAGTGCCGCAATGAATTGTTGCGAACGCTGGAGATCCAGCGGAATGCAAACAAACGCGCCCCTGAAATTCGCGTACATTTTTTTTACGTCCGCCGCATCGTGATTGGTGCTGGAAATCAGGAATATCTCGAATTCGGTGTCCTCGGAAAGTGTTTCAATTACTTTGCTGAAAGAAACGGCGACTGAGTGCCTCCAAATGTATTTCGACAAAAAGCCAATGCGAATTCGCTCTTTCTTGGGGTTCTCCTGCAAACAATGCGGGGCAATGTAGGATAGCGACGGAGCCAATTTTTCATACAATTGCGCAATTTTTATTTGTATAGAACGATCATTCCTGGCGTGATAGGCAAGGTAAAAATTTGTACCGAGTTGATCGTCAAAGGGGTTGTCGACAACGTCGACAACGCTGTCTGAAAAAATATCGAGGTCGGAGTCGAGTTTTGCACGGATTCCTGAAATTTCATCGGCAGAATTGACAAAAGGCGGAATAGAAAGCGCATACCGAATTCGCAGTGATATAGACGGTGACGACGCAAGAGCCTTTCCAAATGCAAATCTCGCTTCATCGAAAAATCCTCGACCTTGCTGAATGATGCCGAGGAAAAACCAGCCCCGCACCATGTCGGGGTCTATTTCGAGCAATTTGCCCAGGCTTTCGGCGGCGCTTCCGTGTTGGTCGCACTGAATTTGCAGCATGGCAAGGTTGATGAGTCCCTGCGAGTTGTCAGGATCGAGCGTTACAATTTTTTCGTAGCACTTGATCGCCAGAAAAAAATTACGATTCGATATATATATGTTGCTCATTGTGCGAAATGCATCAAGATAATCCGCTTTCAGATTAATCGCGCGCAGGCAGCTTGCAATGGCTTCATCAGGGTTGCCTTGAAAATGGAGGACATTCGCCAAATTATTGTGCGCAGCCGGATAGTCGGGATTGATAGCCAATGCCCGTTTGATTGCTCTATTGGCCTCATCAAGTTTGTGTCGTTCAACATACACCGCACCGAGGTTGTTCCACGCCGCTGGATAACTTGGCTTTAGCGTAATGGCTTTTCGGTATGCGGCCTCTGCCTCGTCGTATTTCCCGGATTCCCGCAGAGCATTCCCGAGATTGTAGTGAGACTCTGGAACGCTGGGTTTAAGCGCTGCCGCATCGCGAAAACACCTTATTGCCAGATCAAACTCTTTGGCGGCCGCATAGGCAGCCCCCATGTTCACCAAGTACACGTGGTTTTTGGGGCTCAATTGACAGGCAAGTTGAAGTGACGAAATAGCCTCCGTATGGTGGCCGGATTGCGCCAATAGGGTGCCAAGCAAATTGGCGGCGTCCGCATGCTTTGGTGAGGATTTGAGAATGCGTCTGTATGTCGCCTCAGCATCTGCCAGACGACCGGCATTTTGGTGTTGTTGGGCAAGCGCCAGTTCATTCTGTGTTGACCAAATATTCATGGGTAAATAATCTTTCCGGATTTGTACGGTAAGGCGGGTTTTTGAAAGTCTTGCAGTTCTGGTACGACAGTATAGTTCTTGGAATTGGCGCTTCGCTCTTGATAATTTTCCACTAATGGAGGCACCTAAACTTGGTGAACTCACAATGGCAAGAGTATTTCTAGCGGTGGAAAACTTGCCTTTGCCAGCGGCAAATTGTCATCGCGATGATCGGTGATGGCTTACACAAATATTCTTGAAAGAGATATACATCGCGAAGAGTCAGATGTTTAGATTGCGTAGCGTATTGATACCGCAGTGCAATGAATTGAAAATCGCTGTTGTATTTCTGAGCAACGCCGCATCCCAGCCACGCGCACCAACGAGTTGCAAACCCAATGGCAACCCCGCTTTGTCGGCATAAACAGGCACACTGATCGCCGGCGTGTGCAGCACCGAGGCCAGCCGGTTAAAAATCGGGTCACCGGTTGATGCCAGTCCATGCGGCGCGCAACCGGGGGCGGACGGCATTAACCAGCAGTCCCAATTTTCAAATAATTCATCGGCCAGCGCGCGGGCGTGTTTGGCGCGGCGTATTGCCTGCAAATAGGTGTCGCGCGGGATGGCAGCACCTTCATCCAGCGCAGCCGCCAGAGCCGGTGTCAGCAACGCCCGATGCTGGCTGCGCTCGGCGTGATAGGCGCGCGCAGCGTCATAGTGCTGGATGATTTTTTGTTGCTCAAAAATGGTGGCGAGTGCGGTGGGCAGCGCCCAGTCAAGCACCTCATGTCCGGCGGCGGTGAGGGTGTGTTTGGCGCGGGTGATCGCCGTCTGCATGTCGGCAGTGGCAAATTCCATAAGCGTGGTCACACAGGCGATGCGCAATTTCCGTGGGGCGGTATCCATTTTTGCCTGTGGCTCACCCGTCATCGCCGCCAGCCCCGCCGCGCAATGGGCAACACTTCTGGCAAACACGCCGATAGTATCGAGCGTCTCCGATTGCACTTTCACGCCGGTGCGCGGCACCACGCCAAATGACGGCTTGAAACCAAACACGCCGCAATACGCCGCCGGGCGCAATATTGATCCGGCTGTTTGTGTGCCGATGGCAATGTCAACGTGGCCCGCCGCCACAGCGGCGGCGGAGCCCGCCGACGAGCCACCTGGCGTGTGTGCGGGATTGACCGGGTTGCGCGTGGCGGCGGGTACAAAGGTGGCGAGTTCGGTGGTCACGGTTTTGCCGACTATCACCGCACCGGCGGATCGCATCAGCGCGACACATGCGGCGTCCACAACAACTGGCGGGGCGTTGTCATAAATGGCCGAGCCGCAGCGGGTGGGCAATCCGGCGACATCGATGATGTCCTTGACGCCGACGGTGAGGTTTTGCAGGGGCGAATTATTTTGGTGAAACTCGCCTATTGGCGGCTTGTTTGGGGCATTTATGTCTGAAAATACGCACCAGGCAAGGAGTTTGGCATTGTCGAAATTCGCGTCGGTGATACGCTGAAGAGGTAATTTTGGGTTCATGCAGGTGGTTTTGTCGGAAATATGTGCACAAAGAAGTGCTTCACGCAGAGCGAAAGCCGCTGCGGCATTGTAGCGTGTGGCACTTCAGTCTGAAGCGAAAATCAACCCAACCCAGATGCAAATGTACAGATATAATTACGTCGTTCTGTACATCAGGAAATTGCAATGAAACAAGCCACTTTTACCGACGTGCGCAATCACGCCAAACAATATTTCGACCTGGTCGCATCCGGCGAGTCTGTGCGTGTATTGCGCAACGGCAAGCCGATAGCCGACATTGTCCCGGTCATGGTTGACCTGCCATCATGGAAGCGGCGCAAGGCACAGCCGCTGGTGCTGGATGGCGTGTTGATGAGCCGCATGATTCTCGACGAGCGCGAAACCGGGCTTTGAACGAAGTCACCCATGCGTGTTTTTTTCGATTCTTCCGCGTTCGTCAAGCGGTACGTTGACGAAGATGGCACCCGCGCTGTCCTCGACTGGTGTGATCGCGCAACAGAAATCAGCCTATCGGGGGTTGCACTCGCGGAGATTGTTTCTGCCTTTTGCCGATTGCGGCGGGAAGGCCGCATCACCGACACCCAATACCGGCAACTGAAATCTTCACTTCTGGCGGATATAGAGGATGCCGCAGTTTGCGACTTGACGCCCGCCGTATTGCTGCAAGCGATATTGAGCCTTGAAAAAAACGTGCTGCGCGGGATGGATGCCATACACATCGGCAGCGCGGTCATGATGCAGGCGGAAGTATTTGTTTCAGCCGATCAACGCCAGCTTGATGCGGCGACCCGCATGGGATTGCAAACGGGATCTGTAGCGATGCAGATTTAGATTACTCATCAGGCGGAAATTTAGGCTACAGCGAACCAAAAGTAACCGTCGTTCCCGCGAAGGCGGGAATCCAGTGTCGTTCGGCGCAAGTCACTGGATCCCCGCCTTCGCGGGGACGACGAATTTAGTTGTGGCGTATTGAACAATGTCGCCTTAATTTTTGACCACTGTGTAAACAGACGAAATCACCGCATCCCCGGCATCATGCCCTTCATGCCGCGCATCATTTTCGCCATGCCGCCACCCTTCATCATTTTCATCATCTTTTGCATTTGCCCGAATTGGGTCAGCAGCTTGTTCACTTCCTGCACGGTCACACCAGCGCCGGCGGCGATGCGGCGTTTGCGCGAGGCTTTGAGCAGATCAGGTTTGCGGCGCTCCAATGGGGTCATGGAATTGATGATGCCTTCGGTGCGGCGCAGTTGTTTTTCCTGCA
>JANPNU010000518.1:0-13076 GCA_031427615.1 Burkholderiales bacterium | reverse complement strand
CTGTCCGGCCAGGCACGGCTGATCAAGGCGGGCAGTTATGAAGTCACGCCCGGCACCACAATTAACTTCTTGATCCGCTTGCCTTCGGTATGTTTGGCCACGCCCGCGTCCGCCAGCGCCAGCGCTTCGATCGCTTCCTTGCTCGCCGTTTTGGGGACACGAATTTGCCCGCGCAGTTTTCCATTCACTTGCACCACCAACTCAATTTCATCCTGCTCCAGCGCGTTGACATCCGGCGACGGCCAGCCCGCATCAATGATCTCACCATATTGCTTGACGTAGCCCAGGTCGTGCCACAACTGCCAAGTCAGATGGGGTGCCAACGGATAGAGCGTGCGCAACAAAATGGTCAGGCCCTCGTTCCGCGCTGCCTGCCAATCCGCACCGACTTCGGTCTTGCAGTCGTCGAGCGCGTTTAACATTTTCATCGCCGCCGACACCACCGTGTTGTATTGCAATCGTGTGTAGTCATGATTGGCCTGCGCAAGAATGCTGTGCATGTCAAAGCGCAGTTTTTTTGCGCCCGCTGAAAAGTTGGCAAAGTCTACTATCGGCGCGCCACTCGGGGCATTTTGGCTCCAAACACCGTATGTATAAACGCGTTTTAAAAATCGATATACCCCTTCCGCGCCGGAGTCGGACCACGCCGCACTTTGCTCCGGTGGGCCGGCAAACATCACATAGGCGCGTGCCGTGTCGGCACCAAAGCGGGCAATGATGTCCTTGGGTTCAACCACATTGTTTTTCGACTTGGACATTTTTTCCATGCCGCCCAAGGTCACCGGTTTGCCGTCAGCCACCGCCACCGCGCCGGTCGGTCGGCCCTTGTCGTCGTGTTGTACCGCGACTTCGTCCGGGTAGTACCAGCGTTTTTTGCCGGTGCCGTCTTCGCGATAAAAACATTCGGCCGACAGCATGCCCTGTGTGAACAGGTTGGTGAAAGGCTCGTCGAACTTGATGAGATTCATGTCACGCATGACCTTGGTCCAGAAACGTGCATACAATAAATGTAATACCGCGTGTTCAATGCCACCGATGTATTGATCCATCGGCATCCAATAATCGTTGCGCGCATCAACCATGCTGTTGGCTGAATCCGGCGAACAATACCGCATGAAATACCACGACGAATCAACAAACGTGTCCATGGTGTCGGTCTCACGTTGTGCCGGTTTGCCGCATTTTGGGCAGGCACAATTGAGAAAACGCGTGTCTTTTTTCAGCGGATTACCGCTACCATCCGGCACCAAATCTTCCGGCAGGATCACCGGCAAATCTTTTTCCGGAACAGGCACGGCACCACATGCGGCACAGTGAACGATTGGAATGGGCGTGCCCCAATAACGTTGCCGCGAGATGCCCCAATCGCGCAAACGCCAGGTGGTCTTGCGTTCGCCGCCATTGGCCTTGGTCTGCGCCGCAACGTAATCAATGGCTTGGTCGAACGTCATGCCGTTCATTGGGCCGGAGTTCACGCAGCGCCCGTGGTCTGAATGGGAAGCCCGCCATTCCGCCCAGTGAATGGTTCTTGGGTTCGACTGCTTTGCGTCAAGCGTTGGGATTTGCTGGTACCCGACACCAGGCGCCAGAAGTGTCGGTCCAGTTTGCAGCCCTGACCCGCTATCAACGCTGAACGGTCGACCGGCTGAGACTTCTTCAACTGGCCAATCGATCGGAACAATCACAGGCTTAATCGTAATGTTGTATTTTTTCGCAAATATAAAATCACGTTCGTCGTGCGCCGGCACACCCATGACCGCGCCATCGCCATAGGTCATCAACACATAGTTGCCGACCCAGAGCGGAATTTGTTCTTGTGTCAGCGGATGGACGACAAATAACCCGGTGGGCACCCCTTCTTTTTGTTTGGTCGCCAATTCAACTTCAGTCGTACCGCCCGCTTGGGCACCCTTGATAAATTCCGCCACCTTGGCATCGCTTTTTGCCGCGTGTAACGCCAGCGGATGTTCCGGTGCCACCGCACAAAATGTCACGCCCATGATGGTGTCGGCACGGGTGGTAAACACAAACAACTTGCCGTCCTGAATCAACGGACCGACACCCTCTCCCCTCGCGGGACAAGGGGACACTTGGAGCGCAGCAGAGGGCTGGGGAGAGGGGGTACGTTCATGAATCTGGTGATGGAAAGCAAATCGCACACCGACCGATTTTCCGATCCAGTTTTCCTGCATGGTGCGGACCTGTGAAGGCCAGCCACCGAGTTTTGTATGCACACTGTCGAGCAATTCATCGGCGTATTGGGTGATCGCCAAATAGTAACCGGGGATTTCACGTTTTTCGACCAAGGCACCCGAGCGCCAGCCGCGACCATCAATCACCTGCTCATTGGCCAATACGGTTTGATCAACCGGATCCCAGTTGACCAACTGGGTCTTGCGATAGGCAATGCCCTTTCCCAACATTTTTAAAAACAGCCATTGATTCCACTTGTAATAATCCGGCTTGCAGGTGGTGATTTCGCGTGACCAGTCAATCGCCAGTCCCAACGGCTGCATTTGCGCCTTCATGTCGGCGATGTTTTGATAGGTCCACTCGGCCGGTGGGGCGCCGTTGGCAATCGCCGCGTTTTCGGCAGGCATGCCAAAGGCGTCCCAGCCCATCGGCATCAATACGTTGTAACCCTTCATGCGCAAATGCCGCAGCATCACATCATTGATAGTGTAGTTGCGCACATGCCCCATATGCAGCTTGCCGGACGGGTAAGGCAACATCGAGCAGGCATAAAATTTGGGGCGGGGTTGACCGTTTTTGTCCTTGGCGTGTTCAGTGACACGGTAGGCATCCGCTTGGATCCATGCGTCTTGCGCGGCTTTTTCGATGATTTTTGGTTGATACGTTGAATCCATGTGGCCTGTGCGTGCGTAATGGTGACGAATCAGCCATTATACAGACGCCCCTCTCAGCACCCTCTCGCAGAACACTCAAAAGCGCCCAAAAATCAGCGAAGGCACGATGAATAGGTGCGTGGCATTTTTGACTCCACCGTCTGCCGCTACGACCGTCCGGCTTTACGGGGCAGACGCGCGGGTCATCCTATCGAGTGTCTCGATCAATTTTCGCTTCCCCTCGCCGTCAGGCAGCCAGCCGATCACCTGTTCCTGAATGACGCCGTCGCACAAAAAATAGAATGTCGGTGTTGCGGAAAAATCAAGCAGCGGCCATTCGGCGGCGCGATGGACGATGGCGTGTTGTGCGGTCGGATACATGTGATTCCATTTGGCAAACGCGTCATAACTCAGGCTGCTGTCTTGTGGTGTCAGCCAAAGTATGTGTCCATTGAGTCGATCAGCCAGCTTATTGTCGGCAAAAATATCGGCCGCCGCGCGCCGCGATGGGTTGCAATACGGGTGTGAGACGATGACAGGCCGCCCCTATTTTCAGCGGTGGCAAAGATATTTGCGGCTCTGCGCCTTGAACCATTGCGGAACCATTGCGCGCCACCTGCCACGGTACTCTGCGTCCATCCTTGCTCGCCTAGCCAATTCTGGATTTTTCGAGCCTGTATCGCGGATTAGATTGCGTGATGTTTGGTCATGCCCCTCATGTACCGATTATCCGACCATGGAGATTTTATGACCTATCGATTAAGCGAAATTTCAGGGGTTCTTCACACCCACATTACCAATCTGGCCACAATGGGCATCAACGACACGGATGATTTGCTGACCCAATGCGGTACTCCGAACGGGCGTGAGCGGATCAAGCACGCGACAAAGATTCCGGTAGAAGACCTAATGCGCTGGGCAAAACGAGCGGAGTTGATGCGAATCTCAGGTATGGGCAATGAACAGGCGACGCTGCTGGTTGCAAGCGGGGTCGATACGCTGATGGAGTTGCGTCGCCGCGTCCCGACGGACCACCACGACAAGCTTGAAGGCGAAAAGGAAACCCTGTTCATTGTCAAAAGTCGACCTTCCGCCAACACCATTCGAGATTGGGTGGTTTCGGCCAAACAATTGCAGCCGAGTTTTACAATTCACTAATCATTACACGCGATCGACGATAGATCCACACCGCCGCAAATGCAATGAAGGCCGCCGCTCATGTGGCGTTTTTTGCGGACGGAATGATCAGTGTCGGTTGGATCAAAATATTGTGGCCGCGATCGCGGCCTGCCTATGCAGACCCCGCCCGCATGGCAATTTCCGATTGCATGCGACCTCCGATCGTCGGTGGCCGGTATATTATTTATGCGATTTATTGGCGGGAAGGTACGGGGTTCATCACGTCAATACAACTATAATCACGACTAACTTATTTGCAGTCAATCATGATGTCCTCAGACGCCTTTGCACCCCCCAATCTTGCCGCTGTTCATCCGCGTCTACTTGATCATCTCAATCCAGAACAGTTAAAGGCGGTCACCCTGCCGCGCCAATCGTCGCTGGTTTTGGCCGGCGCCGGCTCCGGCAAAACCCGGGTGCTCACCACACGGATCGCCTATCTGATTCAATCCGGACAGGTTTCGCCGGGCGGCATTCTCGCGGTCACGTTTACCAACAAAGCGGCAAAAGAAATGTTGACGCGGTTGTCGTCGATGATGCCAATCAATACCCGTGGCATGTGGGTTGGCACGTTTCACGGCCTGTGTAACCGTCTTCTGCGTGCACATCATCGTGATGCCAATTTGCCGCAAACTTTTCAAATTCTTGATTCCGCCGATCAACAGTCGGCCATCAAGCGATTGATGAAAAAGTTGAACATTGACGACGAAAAATTCAAACCACGCGACATGATGTGGTTCATTAACAGCGCCAAAGAGCAGGGGCTGCGCGCCAATCGAGTCGAAGCCAAAGATGCGTTCACGCGCCGTCAGGTCGAACTCTACCAGGCGTATGAAGAGCAGTGCCAGCGGGAAGGTGTGACCGATTTTGCCGAATTGTTGTTGCGCTGTTTTGAATTATTGTCAAAAAATACCGCCCTGCTCGAACACTATCGTGATCGATTCCAATTTATTCTGGTTGATGAGTTTCAAGATACCAACCGCCTGCAATATCAGTGGATTCAGTTGCTGGCGGGAAAGCAGGCGGCGGTGTTGGCGGTAGGGGACGACGATCAGTGTCTTGTGGCGGGCAGCAAAATCACCATGGCCGATGGCACCTTGCGCGCCATAGAGCGGGTGCGTGCGGGTGATGAGGTGATGTCGTGTTTTGGTGTAAAACGCTTCAAGCCGACGGCGGTGTGCCGTGTTCACACACGCAAAAAATCGACCGAATTGATCGCCATCACCCTTGCCAGCGGCAGAAAAATCACCAGTACACCCGAACATACGCACTTCGCCGGTTATTTATTGGGTGAAACACCACAAACATTTTTTACCTATCTGATGTACAAACGCGACATTGGTTTTCGTCTGGGAACCTCTCAGGTTTACACCAAGGGGCAGAAGAAGCCAATGGTTGGCTTCAAGCAACGCACCTTGCAGGAGCACGCCGACGCATTGTGGATCATCGGCACCCATGCCAGCGAAAACGCCGCACGCGCCGAGGAAATGCTGGTGTCGCTGCAATATGGCCTGCCGACCCTGCCGTTTGTGCCGCGCAAGGGCAAAGGCAAGAATGGCCTGGTACATGACGGCCAATGGATTGCGCATGTCTTTGCCACCCTCGACACCGATGCCGCCGCACGACGTTTGCTCCACCAGCGCAAACTGGACATCAATGAACCGCACCATGTACCGATGTCGCGCGATGCCAACCGCCACAATATCAACATCACACTGTGTGGCGATGGCCGCGGCAAATCATCGTTGCACCGCATAGCCGTGGTCGGCAATGATGTCGCTGGTGCCAAGGCATTGCAAAAGCTGGGCTTGTCGGTGCGTCCCGCCAAGGCGGATTCAGGGTCATGGCGCTTTGAAACCGCGTATGGCGATTTTGCCAAGGTACATGCGCTGGCCACACAAATCCAGGAAGCGCTGGGCGGCAGCATCAAATTGCGTGCGGGCATTCACAGCACATCGCTGCCGTTTGTGCGGGCAGGCGCCATTCGGCAAGGCATGGCAATGGTCGATGCCGACGGCAATCTTGACTTTGTAGGGTCGGTGCAACGCCTGCCGAAACAAACGCGCCAGGTTTACGATCTGGATATCGCCCGCACCCACAACTACATTGCCAACGGCATCGTCACGCACAACTCCATCTACGGCTTCCGCGGGGCGGAAGCCGCCAACATGCGCGATTTTCAACGTGATTTTGCGCGCGGCAATGTCATCAAGCTCGAACAAAATTATCGCTCGCAAGGCAATATCCTTGACGCCGCCAATGCGGTGATCGAACATAAAAAGGATCGCCTCGGCAAAAACCTGTGGACCAACGAGGGCCGCGGCGAGCCGCTGCGCATCTATGCCGCCGCCTCTGACATCGACGAAGCACAATTTGTGGTCGATGAAGTCAAGGCGCTGCACCGCGAAGGCAAAGCACTCGCCGAAATGGCGTTGTTATATCGCGCCAACGCCCAGTCACGCGTGCTCGAACACGCCTTGTTCAGCGCCGGCATTGCTTATCGTGTTTATGGCGGGCTGCGCTTTTTTGAACGGCTGGAAGTCAAACACGCCCTCGCTTATTTGCGGCTGGCCGGAAATCCAAATGACGACGGCGCATTTTCACGTGTCGTCAATTTCCCTCCGCGCGGCATTGGTGCGCGTTCGGTGGAGCAGGTTCAAGAGCTGGCAAAACGTTACAACGTGTCGTTGTACGAAGCGGCGTTAAACGGCATCGCGCAAAACACGCTGGCCGGTCGCAGCGCGGCCGCCATCGGCACTTTTCTCAAGGTAGTGGAGGGCTTAAAGGCCTCGGGCGAAGCAAAAATTTCCCTTGCCGAATTGGTTGATGAAACACTTGTGAAGAGTGGTTTGAAGAGTCACTATGAAAGCGAGCGCGAAGGGGCCGACCGACTGGAAAACTTGGCCGAATTGGTCAGTGCCTGCGCCCAATTTGAAGAGGCCTATGAGGGGGATGACACGGCCTTGATTGGCTTCTTAACCCACGCCAGCTTGGAGGCGGGAGACCATGAGGCAGCGGTCAGTGACGACGCCTTGCAATTGATGACGGTACACGCCGCCAAAGGCTTGGAGTTTGATCACGTATTTCTCGGCGGGGTGGAGGAAGGCTTGTTCCCACACGAAAACTCTTTGTCCGATTTTGCCGACGTGGAAGAAGAGCGGCGTTTGATGTATGTGGCCATTACCCGTGCACGCAAGCGGCTTTATTTATCCTACGCCGGGCAGCGCATGTTGCACGGCCAAATTCGTTACGGCATTGTTTCGCGTTTTATTGATGAAATTCCTGCGGCGCTGTGCAAATGGATTGTGGTGCCACAAAAACAGGCGGCGTATGTGGGTGGGGGCGGCGGCTGGGGCAATCAATCGGCTGCACGCGGTTCGTATGCCCAGGACCATCGTGGCAATGGTAGTACAAACAGCGGTGGCACCTACACCGGCTTTAAACAAAATACGATTAAGGACGAAAATGCCGCCGAGTATGGTCGCGAAGGCTCACCCGACACTTCGCGCGCACCATTTGAAACTTCGCGGGCGGATGCTCATCCATTTGCGATCGGCCAAAACGTCGCGCATGGCAAATTTGGTGAAGGCGTGGTGTTGGCGTTTGAAGGCCGCGGACAGGACACGCGGGTACAGGTGAAATTTCGCAGAAACGGCACCAAATGGCTGGCGATTCAGTACGCGAAACTCACGGCAATTTAACAAGATTGTTTATTGGTGCGGTGATCGCGCCAAAAACGGCTCATACATCGCGCCAGCTGGCGACTTACGCTGCGGGAACGTCATTGTTTTCCACATCGGCATCAGCACGAAAAACCGCTTTAAAACTGGTGTAGTGACTGATTGCATAAACCGGCAAAAACACGATGAGTCCGAGCAGCCATGGAATGGTCGCAACCAGCAACAACAGCATCACAATCATGCCAAATACCAGTAACGGCAAAAAATTACCAATCAGCGCATAAAAACTCCAGCGAATTGCGTGGGACGCCGGCATCGGCTGATGCACCATTAACGCGGCGGTAAACCACAATACGCCTTTAATCAAAATAATGACGACCAGCGCAGCAAACCACAATGGTCCCTGTCCTTCAAACGCGAGGCTGATTGCTTCAACCGTCATGTTTTCACGATCAAGATTTTTAAAACCGTCAAAAAAACCAAAGGCACTGAGCGACATCATCACCAGCAATTCAAGCAATAACGATACGGCGCCGATCTGGATCAGGGTTCGACCACTGACTTTGAAACCGGCCAACAAATGGGTGACGCTCACCGCCTTGCCCATTTCCTGATCACGACACGCCATGATAAAGCCGGCAAAAAATCCCGGCTGCGCCATGGTCATGGCCGGTGCACCGACCAACGGCACCAACGCCATAAATAACGACACCATCACCCAGGTCGAAATCAACGAAATCCATTGTAATGGTTGCGCCCGAAATAACTGCCAGGCCTGTTTGACCCACGCTACGCCGCTACCGGCAGAAACATCAACAACTCGCATAAAAATCTACCCGTTCTGTTCTGAAAAAAGTTTGTGCGCCCGTTCATGGTTTTCAATATGAAACCGCAACAGCTGCTCCGAATAACGATGGTCCTTGGTATGTGTCAGGGTTGATGTGCGTGGGTGATAGCAATACCCCAGCCGCCCCAACCAGGAGCGTAATGCCGCCGCTCGCAACATGCGCGGCCATGCCTGCCGCTCCGCGGGTAAAAAAGCGCGCACGCTGGCATACCCGGCCAGCAACGCCATGGTATTGGCCGCGTTTAATTTTGCCTGTGGGTAGACTGAATAATCGAGACACCAATCATTCACCGTAATCGCCACGTCCCAAATGAGCCACTCGTGACAGGCGAAATAAAAATCAATCATTTGTGGCCGATGACCGTCGGCATGGTCGTCCCACAAAATATTGTCACGAAACAAATCCGCATGCACCACACCACGCGGCAACGACAGTTGGTCAAAATCATTCTGGTAGGCAATTTCGCTTGCCAGTAATGCGCACTCAGAGTGGTTGGCCAGACTTTTCAAACTTTCCGCTTCACGCTGCCACCAGGAAAGGCCGCGCCAATTTGGCATCGGCAGGGTAAAGTCGGCGGCGGCCTGATGCATGCCGGCCAATGCCGCGCCGACCGCAAAACAATCGTCTGGTTTCGGGTGCGCAATGTCGTTACCGATGAGGCGCGCCACCAACGCCGCTGGTTTGCCTTTTAGGGTCCGCAGCACCGCACCGGCAATGGTTTTGATTGGTGCCGCGCAGGCAAATTGTTTTTGGTGCAAATGCGACATCAACCCCATATAAAAATCGAGATCTTCACGCGGGATTTTTTCGAAGATGGTCAGGACATATCGACCTTGGGTGGTCGTCACAAAAAAATTGCTGTTTTCAACGCCGGCTGCAATATCCTGAAAATCAATAATGTCACCGATGTTGTAAGGCGCAATAAATTCCTGCGCCTCATTGACGGTTACCGCTGTAAAAACACTCATGTGGTGATGCCGATCATCCTTACCATGTCAACAACACCCACATTGGCACGGCGATTTTGGTGGTGCTCTCACCCATGCGTACAAATTTTCCCTCGCCTTTTTCGTCAATTAAGATGTAGGCCGGTCCAACCATCGGCTTTACTTCCATCTTGTACAACCTGCCCTTTAAACGATGTTCGGTGACCGTTTCTTTATCAGTTTTACGAACGGTGATTTGATGATCTCGCGAAAAATCTTCGCGCGTTTTGCCCTTTGGCAACACCGGTAACAAACCATCATCGATTACCACTGCATCCACCGGACGGCGCGGCGTATCGGCGACCGGCTGGGCAATACTCGCCAACGAAAAAACCATGGTTAGCGCGGCGAGGGTATGAATGGATTGACGCATGACAGCTCCTAAGGCAGAGGGCAAAAATAATCTGGTCAACGGACCAGGGATAAAAAAATTGCGCGCGCGGCACCCTTTAAAGGCCAGGTGGCGCGTCAATCACAGTGACATTTCGAGTGCCTTTTCATCGGCATTTGGATGAAAAGGCCGTTTGTCGTAGTGGGCAAAAATCGCCTCGACTACTTTATCCGGATCATCGATCACTTTGAACAAATCCAAATCATCGGCATTGATCACCCGCTCTTCCAGCATGCGGGTTTTCATCCACTCAACCATGCCCGCCCAGTACTCAGCGCCGACCAATATCACTGGAAACTTGCGTATTTTTCTGGTTTGAATCAGCGTCAACGCCTCCCACAGCTCATCGAGTGTGCCGAATCCGCCCGGCATCACCACATAGGCCGAGGCATGTTTAATAAACATCGTTTTTCGGGCAAAAAAATGTTGAAAAGTGATGGAAATATCCTGATAACCATTGCACTCCTGCTCATGCGGCAGCAGGATATTCAAGCCGATACTCGGACCCTTGCCGCCGAGCGCGCCCTTGTTGGCCGCTTCCATAATGCCCGGACCGCCACCTGACAACACTGCAAAGCCCGCGTCGGACAATTTGCGTGCGATGGTTTCGGTGAGGCCATAGTAGCGATTGTTTTCCTTCAGGCGCGCGCTGCCAAATATCGCCACCGCCGGCGATACATTGCCCAGACGCTCCGTGGCAGAAACCATTTCGGACATAATATTGAGCACCCACCACGACTCACGCGCCGCATCGAGGCTTTGCTCACGCAGCCCCGGATCCGCAAGCTTCGGAATTTTGACCGCCAGTGGCTTGAACTCTATTGCTGATTTTTCCGAATTTTCCAACACTTTCTCCAATGACTGCAATGTCCAATCTGCCTAACCAATCCGCCAAGCCAACCGCCCCGGACGCTTCGCGTACTTCGCGAAAACGACTCCTGCTGGTCGATATTTCCAGTTACTTTTATCGGGCGTTTCACGCCATGCCGGATTTCAAAAGTCCGAGCGGCGAGCCAACTGGTGCCATTTATGGCGTGGCCAATATGCTGAACCGGCTCAGACACGATTACCCTTCTGATTATAGCGCCTGTGTTTTCGACCCGAAGGGCAAAACATTTCGCGACGATATTTATCCCGACTATAAAGCCACGCGTTCAGCCATGCCGGAAGACCTCGCCCACCAGATCGGCCACATTCGCGAGGTTTGTGAGGCGCTTGGCTGGCCGTGTGTGGAAGTGGCTGGAATGGAAGCGGACGACGTGATTGGCACCCTGAGTGTGCATGCCAGTGCGCGTGATGTTGATACCGTCATTTCGACCGGTGACAAAGATCTGGCCCAATTGGTCAACAAAAACGTCACACTGGTCAACACGATGTCGAACGAAAAACTCGACATTGATGGTGTCATCAACAAATACGGCGTTCCGCCCGATCGGATAGTTGACTACCTGACGCTAATGGGTGATACGGTTGACAACGTACCGGGCGTGGAAAAAGTTGGCCCGAAAACGGCGGTCAAGCTCATCGCCGAATTCGGCTCACTCGACGGCGTGATGGCCAACGCGGAAAAAATCAAGGGTGTGGTCGGGGTCAATATTGTCAAAGCGCGGGATTGGCTGCCAACCGGACGCATCTTGGTGACCGTCAAATGTGACGTGCCATTGCCGTTTGATTTTGACCGCATTGACCACAAAGACATCGACGTGGCCCGCCTGGACAAGTTGTACGAGTCGTTTGGATTTCGGACACTGCGCACACAATTACAAAAAAGTGCCGGCATTGAGGCAACTGACGCACCGCCACCCGATGCATCCGAAGCGGCGGCCTCTACGGTTTTTAAACAGGCGGGCAAAGATAGCGGTGCGGCCCGCTGGTCGTCTGGTGAACCGGCATCAATTGTCACGCCCTTTATCAACACCCGCAAATACGAAACCATTTTGACCGATGCCCAGCTGGGTGCGTGGCTCGAAAAACTCAATCACACCGAGCTGGTCTGTCTTGACACCGAAACCACCAGCCTCGACCCGATGCTGGCCGAAATTGTCGGCCTTTCGTTTGCGTGCGTCGCCGGTGAGGCTGCGTATTTGCCGTTGCGGCATGTTTATCCGGACGCCCCTGCCCAGCTTGATTTTGATGCCGCAATTAAAAAACTCACGCCTTGGTTGACCAGCCCGTCAAATAAAAAACTCGGTCAGAACATCAAATACGATTTGCATGTTTTTGCCAATCACGGCCTCGCCGTGAAGGGTTATGTGCACGATACATTGCTGCAATCGTATGTGCTGGAGTCACACCAGCGCCACGATATGGATTCGCTCGCCACCCGTCATTTAGGCGCGACCACCATTCGCTATGAGGAGGTCGCGGGTAAAGGCGCGTCGCAGATCGGTTTCGAGCAGGTTTCGATTGAAATAGCCAGCGAGTATTCAAGCGAAGATTCGGACGTGACACTGCAACTCAGCAGCGCCATGTTGCCGCAAATCACAGCGGATGAAAAATTAAAATTTATTTATGAACAAATTGAAATGCCGGTTGCGCCGGTATTGCTGACCATCGAACGCAACGGCGTATTAATTGATGGCAAATTGTTGGAAAAACAAAGCGGTGAGCTGGGTCTAAAAATGCTTGAACTGGAGTCCCGCGCCCACGAGCTGGCCGGCCAGCCTTTTAATCGCGGCTCACCAAAACACCTCGGCTAAATATTGTTCGACAAACAGGGCAACAAACCGCTGAAAAAAACGCCCGGTGGCGCGCCCTCCACTGACGAGGAGACGCTGGAAAAACTGGCGCTTGATTATCCGTTGCCAAAAGCCATTCTTGAATATCGCAGCGTTGCCAAATTAAAAAGTACCTATACCGACAAACTGCCGCGTATGGTCAATGCCAAGACCGGACGGGTTCATACCAATTACGCGCAAGCGGTGGCGGTCACCGGGCGATTGTCGAGCACCGATCCGAATTTACAAAACATTCCGGTGCGCACCGCCGAAGGTCGCCGCATTCGTGAGGCCTTTATCGCCCCGCCCGGCAGCGTGATTGTTTCCGCTGACTATTCACAAATCGAATTGCGCATCATGGCGCATCTATCCGGCGACAAGGGGCTGCTGGCGGCATTTCACAACAATGAAGATGTGCACCGCGCCACG
>JANPNU010000517.1:0-1504 GCA_031427615.1 Burkholderiales bacterium | reverse complement strand
GTGGCCTGATCATCCCGCGTGGGATTTCTATGCGCTGTGGATTGCCCTGCCCATTTCAATCTGGTCGTTCGTCCAGTTCGTCCGGCATTATCTGAATACGCCCGCGTACTTTCGCCGTTCAGATATTGCGTTGAAATGGATTGGGGGCTTCAGCTTGGTGTTGCTGCCCATCTATACACTGCCTTTCGCGACCGGCCATCCCCTGAGCATCAATTTCATCCTGTTGAGTGCGATGCTACTCGGGTCTGTTGCCACCCTACTTATCCTCGGCGTGAGCCTGCTGGCGATGATCAAGCGTCATCCGCTGGCGCGACTGTTCTTTGCGGCAATGCTATGCTCGGGTGCCGGTTCCATGATCACGTTCGGCGCATGGCTAGAGTTTCTTCCGGAAATCGAGTGGAATCTTAACGCGGCCCAAATCGGCGGGGTGCTTACCGGGATTCTGCTGTCGATGGGCCTAGGCCTGCGGATGCGCCTATTGCATAAAGAACTTGCTGATAAGCAGATCGAAGATGAACGCCTGCGTGCCGAGCATGAACGCGAAAAACGCGAGCTGATCGAAGCGCAGAGCCGGGGGCTGGAGGCGAAAATCCTCGAACGCACCTTCGAGCTCGCGGCCACGCAGGAGAAATCCGATGCGCTGCTCGCCAATATTCTTCCACAAGCCATCATCGAGGAACTGAAAGCCAAAGGACACAGCGAGCCGCGCCGCTTTGAGGAGGCATCGATCCTGTTCACGGACTTCTCCGGATTTACGCAGGCGGTGTCGACGATTCCGCCGAAGCGTCTGGTGCAGGAACTGGACGAAATTTTTCGCGGCTTCGATGACATCATGGTTGCAAACGGCCTCGAAAAGATCAAAACCATTGGCGATGCCTATATGGCCGCCGGCGGATTGCCGGTTGCGGCCGAAAACCACGCGCTTCGTTGCGTACGTGCAGGTCTGGCGCTGACCCAATTCATCGAGACACGAAACATTACAGCAGCGATGAAGTGGGGCTTGCGCGTTGGCGTACATTCCGGGGCAGTCGTCGCCGGTATTGTCGGCAAAAACAAATACGCATACGACGTCTGGGGCGATACGGTGAACATCGCCAGCAGACTGGAAAGCGCCGGTGAGGTTAATAAAGTGAATATCTCTGCTTACACGTTCGAGTTAGTGCAGGCGATTTTTGAATGCGAATACCGCGGGAAACTTGCCGCTAAAGGAAAGGGCGAAATCGATATGTATTTCGTGCTGCGTGAGCGCGTTCCAATTGATGCGACGCCGACAGCGGGGTAATTCATCAACATGCACAAAGCCGTCGTCATTGCCAATTCCCATGGCGGGCGTTCCCGTCGGAAATTTGCTTTCGCCGAGGTGGTGACGCGATTGCAGCAGCGCGGCTTGTCCGCTTCGCTCACCGAAACAACGCACGCCGGTCACGCCACCGAAATCGCCCGTCGTGCGGTGAGCGAGGGTGTCGACCTGGTCGTTGTCTGCGGTGGTGACGGCACTTTGCGC
>JANPNU010000516.1:0-2873 GCA_031427615.1 Burkholderiales bacterium | reverse complement strand
GTATTCGGAAGTTGGTGTGCCCTAAGTTCTTGGGCGTGGAATTTCCCTCACCCAAAACAGCAATGGACTGGTGAACCGTTCCCGCTACAATGTTTCCCTAAACCGTATTGTCATTTGGAATCGATATGTTGCTTACTGTTGGAGGTGCAATGATGTCGTCGCTTCCGGCCAGAAGCGGCGGTTCGCAAGTGCTTTCTGATTTCATATATTGATCCAGCGAATCAAGTGAAAAACTATGTAACCCTTGGTATTGTAAAAAAACCGCGTCGTCCCAGCGAGGCTGGAACCCAGTCCCTCTAACGGTTTTCCTCTGGCCTTCAGGGCCACAAACAAATATGCCTGCCCAGACAGGTGGGATTTGCATGCGCTCTTGACGCCCATACCGCGCCCCGATTAACATGAAAGTCAACAAAAGTTGCATGCCGCAGTGCCGCACCAAGATTGTGACCAGCGCGCAGGTACATTATTGGGAACCAGTGCGCGCTGGTGAACCGTACGATGTTAAGACAACGAGGAGAAGGAAAATGCGCTTATCAAAAATCAGTCTCGCACTGGGCACCTTTGTAACGTCATTGGCAGCTGTAGCCGCGACGCCACTGCCAATCGCCGCACCGGAAAAAATGGGATTTTCAAAAGAAGGTCTGGTGCGCATTGATCAGTTTTTTGCACGCGAAATCGCGGCCGATCGTGTGCCCGGTGCCGTGATCGCCATTGCGCGCGACGGCAAACTGGTGCATTACAAAGCCTACGGCTTGCTAAACAAGGCGACTGGGGAGCCGATGCCGCTCAACGCAATTTTCAATCTCGCCTCCATGACCAAAGTGATGGCAGCCGTCGCGGGGCTGACCCTGAACGAGGAAGGTCGGCTTCCGCTGAAATCAAAACTTGGCGAATACCTGCCTGCCTTTGCCAAGATGAATGTCGGCGTAGTCGCCAATGGCGAGATCAAGCTCGAACCGGCCAATCCGATTTATATCCACGATCTCTACCGGCATACCTCGGGCATCACTTATGGTGGTCGCGGCGATTCGCTGGTTCACAAACTCTACCCGGCGAGTTCGACGGGCGCCGCTGCGCAATTCAGCTCAGACGAATTCATCGCGAAGCTCGGTGCCACGCCATTGCTATATCAACCCGGCACCGTGTGGGATTACGGTTTCTCGACCGACGTGCTTGGGCTGGTCATCGAAAAAATCAGCGGCAAGCGCCTCGGTGACTATATGAAGACATCGATTTGGGACAAGGTTGGCATGCCCGACACCACCTTCAGCGTGCCCGCCGACAAGCGAAATCGTCTCGCCCGTCCGCTGGCAAAAGACCCGATCTCGGGGCGCGATCAAAATATTGCCATCCTCGACAAGCCGGTTAAATTTGATTGTGCCGGTGCGTGTGCATTCAGCACCGTCGGTGACTATTTGCGTTTCGGTCAGATGATTCTCAATGGCGGCATCATCGATGGCAAGCGCGTCATCAGCCCGAAGACGGTGCGGGCAATGACCAGCGATCATCTAGGTGCCAATATCAAGAATGGCGTCGCCGACGTTGAGCCGCATCGCGATGGCTACGGCTTCGGCCTTTCGGTGGCAGTGCGCCTGCATGACGGTGTTGCCGCCACACCGGGCACCGCCGGTGATTTTACCTGGAATGGGGCCTTCGGCACCGCTTTCTGGGCGGACCCGAAAGAGCGGTTGGTCGTGGTTTACGGCACGGTTGCACCCGGCGAAATTCGCAAGTACTTCCGCGAGCAGGTCGGCGCACTGGTGTACGGTGCGATGCAGGATTTGCCGAAAGCCTCTAAGTAGGCGTGCAGATGATTAGCGGCTTGGCAGTGAACAAAAATACGAACAAAAATACGGGGTCAAAAAATACGGGGTCCAAATACGGGGTCAACAATAATTAAAGGGGCCAAATAATTAAAGGGGCCAGGCTCGCATTTTCTCAGGCCTCATAAATTGGCAAAACATATCGAGCCTGGCCCCATAAATTCAGATTCGATATGTATTGATCCTATCTCCATCCATTCCCGGTGTATATATTTCATGGAAACAACTGAAAAAATAGTCGAATCCTACTGTCGGTATGTGAAGCAGTGGTTCACAATCCCAAACATTAAATGTAAGGGGCAATACGAAGTCGATCTCTTAGCGGTGGACACTACATCGCCTCGTAAGCTTAGGAGATACCACGTCGAGTGTGGCGTTTCGATTTCGGGCTCGTACTCCAAACTCACAGACAAGCACTTTTCAACTGACCAGTTGAAAGTTCGTGTCAAACAAGCCGCGCAACGCAGAACTCTCGGTTACTTCATAGAGCGAAAATTTGGCCTTCCACAGGTCATCGAAGAGCTCACCAAATATGGGTTTGTGCCCGGAAACTACGAACGAATCATCGTTACCTGGGGCGCGACGTCTGAGGCTATTTCACTCGCGAAGAAGCACGACGTGAAACTATGGGACTTCCGAGACCTGCTCCTTGAAATTGCGGATGCGAACATTGACCAAAAGACTTACTTCACAGATGACACCGCCAGAACGATCCAACTGTTTGCAATGGCCAGCAGTGGCCGATCATCGATCAAGTCCTGAGGATGCGTTTCTCCTAGTATTTGGGCGCAACCGAAATAGGCATGGCAGGTGCAAAATAGTGGCACGTTCAAATCGGCCAATAGCGGACCTTCCCGCTGATCGCCCAATTACGAACTTAAACTCGTTGAATCATGAAACCTGCTCAATTTTCCTCCCGCCATCAATGGAAATATCGAGCCTGGCCCCTTAAATTCAAAGGCGTCATGCAAGGTTACTGCGGGGTGGCGGTGGTAGATGCCAAACATCAAATCATTGTTGACGCCCAGGCGCACGGCACCGGCTCAGAGC
>JANPNU010000515.1:0-4466 GCA_031427615.1 Burkholderiales bacterium | reverse complement strand
GGCAGCCAAAGTCAGACGGCAACGCGACCACGAAGCTGTCTTCTTGGACGCTCGGTGGAGCAGCCGGAACGCCAGGCATTTCCCCAGCCGCGACGACTCACCTGTACCAGACATTTGCGGGAACTGCGACGGGATCGCGAGCGGATCGCGCCAAGGCCTGCTTCATTGACTGGCAGCAAGCGCAGGCCGGCTTCTATACCAAGGACACATTGGAAGCACAGGCGTGGATTCCCGTGTCTGGAGGAACGAAGATGCTCCCGTCCTGGGACGCAGCCTTCTTTAACGAAACACCGGGAAACAAGGTCACCGTATTGACCTGGGGACAGATATCTAAGTTGGCACAAACGCTCAACGCGGCGCCTGACAAGAAACTAAATCAGATCATTTTTGCCGACTTTGTTGCCTCCTCAAAATCGTGGAATCAGCAGTTCGCCGATGTCGGTAGCGCCTGCACGCTGACTCCGGACAAGAACATGTTGCCGTGGAATATCGAGAGCACCAGCGCCGCGAACTCAATCATTGCGGTTCAGTGGATCGCGTATGTCGATGATGGGAGCGGAGGAGGTTACGTTGAAGACCCTGACGGGTTGGGCTGGACGAGCATGACCGCCAAGGCTGACATCGACGCGCACGTTAAGATCGAGAAAATCCGCCGGCTCCGATTCAGTCTGCCCAACGACCCCGGGCATGCAAACTATCCAGGAACATACAAGGCAGCCCTGCCCGTTGGGCGTGATGTCTTGTTCGCCATCTTTATTGAGGGCAAAGCCTGGAGTTGGGGAGATATCAATGGCTGTGCTTTGATGGGGACTATCGCTATGAACCGGTACAGCACCGGCGTCGTACATCCCATTGGCGTCACCAATGTGATTATTCACGAAATCGGTCACAACATGGGCCAAGCCTATGGTGACAAGACCATTGACCCGACGTTCGGAAGATCTCTGACCAACATGATTCCCGGTATTGACAATCCGAAGTCTGTCGCAAGTGGTGGCGATCTCTACGGAGGCCACGGCCACCAAGGTACCCACTGCGCTTTCGGGCTGTCAGCCACGAACAAGGCCTGCGCGGACTATGGCGGCAAGTCAGGTAGCTGCGTGATGTACGGATCCGACAACATGATGAATAGCACCAAGGCTATGTGGTGCGCCAATTGCAAGACCTATATCAGAGGAACACAACTCGATGATGTGCGTAAGCATTGGCCTAGCTAATTGCGCTGACAATTCATGGATGGGATTGGCATCGACGACCTCGAAGGTTTTGTCGGCTGTCATTCTTGCTTGCATACTTTTCCCCCAAACGACATGCAATGCAGCTACCGAGGTTGGGGCCAGCCAACTCCGACAGAAACAACCCCCCAAGGTACTGATGATGACAGCAGAGCATCCTTTTGAAATGTCTGACGAAGATTTTTGGACCAATCCAGACAAGAACCTTTCCACGTTGGCTGGAACCCGTGTTCGGTCCAGAAAACCCGGCCTGCTTGCCGATTCCCCCAAGACCATTCCGATCAAGCAAAGGGAGCAATGGCCGTACCTGGTTTTGCAGACTGGAGACACCCACGAACTCTACAAAGTGCCATTTTCGGAACATGCAGTTGTTACGGCCTATAGCCCAAGTGAGGGCATACTCTACGCGGCCAGGGCAATTCCTAAGATGGGGCCAGCAGTAGATTCTGGACCCTTACCATCCCCTGGTTTCACCAGCAACTTCGAAAATGTCGATGCCCGCGCGGTGCTTGGCATTCCCTGGCGAAACGGGCGGTATGTATTGACCACCGTGATCCGGGATCAGACGTCCAACCGTGTAACCGTGGAACTGGTGAGCTCACTTTCCCAGTACGCCGACCAAGAAGTGCAAAAGTATCTGGCCGCTCAGGAGAAGCAGCACCCGCCGCGTCCGGTGTCACCCCCACCCAGCGACGCGCGAGTCTTCTACCTGAAGACCGGAAGATCGGCGACTCCGCCTATTGACCCAGGTGTGGTGTTGAGCGTTGATAGGGTAATTGAAGCCTTGCCCGGAGCCAGGGCCGAGCTCCGCGGCAGTTTTCTCCTTCCGGTCAAGGCCTCGGATGTCATCCCACGGAGCGCTGTCAAGGGCGACGAGCCAAGCATTACGGCGGTCGTCCCGATCTCGCTCCTCATCCTGGGCAGCGAGGACGCAATACCGGAGACCTTACCACTAGTGGTGCCGAGTTACATGCCGACCACGGAGCGCGACGGCGTCACATTCGCCACCGGCCAGTTCACGATCAACCTGGCGCAGATGGGCAGCTTCATGCTGAGGCCGCAAACCTATTTCATCTACGCCTTCGCGGGCGAAACCATGACGCCCGCAGCCATCATGGCGGTTGTCCCGCGGCAATCCCGGTGAGGCGTCGGCCCAGACGCTCACCAACGCTGAACGGGATCAATGCTGTCGGACGCTTTCGATGATCTCGATGCGAAGCCGGTTGACATCGCGCAGCATGGCATTGCGTTGGATATGTTCCCACCCGGCGCGATTCTCTTTTTGCACATCGATTTCCCCCGCTATCACGGCCTCGACAGCGGCAATGAACGAAGCATGGTCTGAATAGTTGATGCATCCCGGACGACGCCACTCCGGCCAATCGGGTGCGATCGCGATACCCCCCGAAAAAACCGCCTCCAACCACGCGATGTTGGATTTTGCACGGTTGAAGTCTGAATCAATGAGCGGCACGATCAATGCCGGAGATCGCATTTCGCAGATTGAGCGAAAATAATAATGCAGCGGATTCGCCGGAGGTGTGTAAACCACATTGTCCAAGGCCTTTTCATGCAAGAACGGCGGCATGTCCCCGAAGAAATTGATCGACCATTGCTTATGGCGTCGAACGATGTGCAGAAGAGCGTCCTTGAATTCCAGCAAGTCGGGCCGATGCGATGTCGAGCCGCGCCAGAGGATTTGTCGGCGCTGAATTGGAATCATCGCTTGCCGATAGTGCAGCAAGGACTCGTCCAGCGCATTAGGGATCAGATCGCAAGGGCGGCGACCCCGGCGCAGGAAGCCGCCCCTTTCTATCGTACGCTTCAGGTGGTCCGTCGATACACTGACGAAGTCGGCCGCCTCGATCATGGTCGCGATGTTGGCCTTGATCGAAGGCTCCGCATAGAGTGGGTGCGCCGGGTTGTCGATCGGCACGTTGAAAAGGTCATCGTCATAGTCCAGCCATACCGCCTTCCCCATGTCCTTGGCCAGTTTCACAAGTTCGAGATGGCCGTTGGAGTAGGCGCGCTGTACAAAGACAATGTCAGCCATGGCCAACACCGCCCAATTGCAACTCACATTGATTGACAGCGTCATCCCTGGTACTTCACGGCGTAGCGCCGAGAATGGCCCGACCGCTCGATAGAACGACGTGGCGTCGAGCGGATCGGGTGAGATTATGATGACGTTGATGTTGTGCATCATCAGGACAGTATGAGTCCGTGCATGTGATAGGGTCCGATCGTGCGCTCAAGTACCTCAAGCAGGCAGTCGAATTAGACCACATCGGACGCACTCTTACTGAGAGAGGATCTCGAATGTACGTTCCGCCGGATGAACTGCTTCTGGTAAGTGCCGCACTGCGAGACGACTACAATCTATACGTCAGGGAGGCGACGCGCGCGACACATGCCGACTACGATTTGAGGATCGTCTTCCCGCGCAAATACCTGCGCGGAATTGGCCTAGAAATTGGCGCCCTGCACGCGCCGGTGCCGCTTCCCGGTGGCACCCGTGCCGACTATCTTGACCATTGCAATACAGTTGCCTTGCGGGAACGATTTGCCGAGGCTCGTGACCGCTATTGTGTATTCCCCGTCATGGTCGATGGCAGTGAAATGCTGTCGAGCGTTGAGGACGCCAGCTATGATTTCCTGGTGGCAAATCATGTGCTCGAACATTGCGAGAACTTCTTCGTCACCCTCCGCCATCATCTGCGGGTCGTCAAGAGTGGCGGGCATGTCATGTACGCAGTCCCAGATCAACGCTACACGTTTGATAGAGATCGCGCACTCACGTCATTTGATCATCTACTGACGGACCTTCGCGATGGTCCGCTGGCGCAGCGCAGAGAGCACCTGGTGGACTATTTCACGTGGGTAAACAGACTGTCGGGAGAATCACTCAATGCCGCGGTCGCTGATTACATGGACAACGGCAGGGATATCCACTTCCATACCTGGACCTTGGAGACTTTCTGTGAACACCTCAGGCAGGCCATTGCCATGAAACTGATCGATGCCAGTTTCTTGGATTTCGGCCAAAATGGCACTGAATTCATCGTCGTACTGAAAAAATAGTCTCCCCAAGAAGAGAAATCGGACCTATAGGATTTCCGCAATCTAATGGGTTCGTGACGGGCAGCTACCGGAGATCCCCCGCCAGACTCGCCAGCGTCTCCGCCCCGATCTGCACATGCGCCGGGTAGTTGGTGTGGTCGCACCCCAGCT
>JANPNU010000514.1:0-2735 GCA_031427615.1 Burkholderiales bacterium | reverse complement strand
CTTGTCGATTTCCACACATGCGTCATGGCCAGCAATTCAGGGGACAGGCCATATTCATGCGCCAGAACCCAATCGGGGTGCGGCAAAAGAGTCGCTGTTATCACCCAGCAGGGGGCGATCCTGTTCGATGTCGTGACCGGCAAGCCATCGGCAGAGTATCGCGACAAGTTTGATGATGTTTGGGGAATTGAAGCGACCGATGACGGCACACGTTTTCGCATAGCCGCCAGAGGGTCGATGGTCGAAATAGACACACTTAGCGCCAAAGTGCTTCGTCGTGAAGATAACCGCCCGCTTCTCACAGGTCTGAGTGAGTGCAACCAACGCATTAATTTTACGCGGCGCGGCGACAAAAGCATTGTGGTGTCCGACTTAAAAACCGGCCAGGTCACCGCAACGCTTTCTGCGCACGACAACGATGGAACAACGCTCGACTGCAATGCCGATGGTCAGCTTTATGTCACGGGGGGCAGGTCCGGCTCCGCCATTCTCTGGAGTGCGAAAACATCGAAACCTATCCTGCGATTTAGCGGACACACACCGCAGCGCGTCGAGGTCGCGTTTCTGCCGCAAGCCGGACAAGTGCTGGTCGCTGCCAGGCGCGATGGCATCGCAACGAAATGGACGTTTGAAGAAGAGACGCGCAACCCCGCCATTATCAGCCGCCGTATCGCCTGCCGCGTGCCGCTGCGACTGGAAGGCTATGTGTTGCGTCCAGTCAGCAACGGGGAAAATAGATGCGCGAGAAGGGGGCAGCAATGAACATATTCCGCAGACGGGATGCTGCAAAAAAACCGGAAATGTCGATTATTCAGTTTTTTCTGAACCCCGCCTTTCTTAGAATGGCCGTACTTCTGAAGGAGTGGTCATCATGAAAATCGCGCTGAAAATACTCAAATGGATCGCCGGGGCCTTACTCGGACTGATCATCGTCATTGGCTTGTGCTGGTGGCTGATTCCCGATGAGGAACTCAATCCCGACGCGCGCAAATTTACGGACACCGCTGCGGTGCCACCGGCCGCCAAAAACGCCTACTTCATGATCTGGGGCCTGACCGCGTCGCCGGAACTTGATCCACACGTCGTTGGCCGGCAGATCGTGGCCGCACACGACCGGATGCAGGCGGCGGAGAAAGACCTAGCCAAATTTAAGCCCGACACATTTTATGGCGATCATCCACTGACCTTTCCGAAGGATAGCAAGCGGTTTTGCGATGTCGAAAAAGAAAACTGCCTGATGGTCTATCACGCGAAGCGCGCCCAAATGGTAGCGCAAGTGGAGGAAAAGAAAATCTATCTTGCCCGCTATCGCAAGATTCGCGAGTACGAAGATTTTGCCACCGCGATGTCGCAGATAACTTTCCAGACACACGTACCGAACTGGCAACCGATCCTGCGCATGAGCGATCTCGTTGATGGCGACATAGCCGAACGCATGAAGACAAAGAGCACACAGAAAGCGGCACTGGAGGAACTCGCCGCCGAGGTCACATCGTGGCGCCGTTTTCTGCAGGGCAATGACTGGCTGATCACGCAAATGATCGCCGTTGCAACGCTGGGACGCAAATATCGGCTGGCAAGCGAGATCATGGATGCGTATCCGGAGGTGGTTGCGGCCCATCCCGCGCTAATGACGAAAATTACCGCGCCACTGTCGCCGGCCGACACCAACGTCATGACCTCAATGGCAGCCGAAGCCCGCCTTACCATCGGCACGTTTGCCGGCATGGATACGAACCGGCGATTCCTGATAGACTCATTTTTCGAGGGCCTGCCCGGCTTACCGTTGCGCGCGGCCTTTGCCGCAGGCGCGTTTCGTCCCAACGCCTCAACCAACGATGGTTATCTGATCTTCAAGGAAGCGATTGACCTGTTCGCAAAGTCGCCCAAGGAGGTGCTCGAAGGGCGCGCTGCATTGGTTGCGCGACAAGAAAAAATGAGCCGTATTACATTGGGCACAATTTTCTACAACCCGGTGGGGCGCATTACCATTGCCACTCACCCGTCGGACTTCACGCAATATGCCTTTCGGATCACTGACCTCATTGGATTTTCCCGTCTGCTGGAGTTGAAGCGACGCATTATCGAAGGCAACATTGCGCTCGACAACGTGGCTGCGGCACTCGCCAATGCGGGGACTGAATTGATGGACCCATACACTGAAAAGCCAATGCAGTGGGATGCTGCAACCAAACGGATCTCGTTCACCATGCAAGGTAAGCGTTTTCCTGTTTTCGGGTACGTGACCCTGGAACATTTCAAATAGGCAACTGGCGTTTGAATTCATCTAAGCCCGAACGTTCGTTGGCCGAAGATATCCTTGAAGTACGCGACCTGCTCGCCACGTCGCAGAATCTTGCGGCCGTCGATCACGCACACGAGGCCTTGCGCGGGGTCGATACGCTTGCAGGTGAGGCCGCCCAGCTAGGCTACCTGTATGCGTGGGCCAGCGCCCGCGCGGGCGCACCGGGCACCGCCGCAAGGATGATCGAGAAGCTGCGCGCGGTGGCAACGACCAGCGCCACGCTCGCAGCGGACATCGAAAGCCTCGCCGGTCGTGTCGCAAAAGATACCTTCATCGAGACCGGCAGCGATGCCGCGATCAATGCGGCTATCAGTGCCTATCAACATGCCGACCAGCTGTACCCGAGTGTGCATGCGCGCATCAATGCGGCGTCGATGTTGCGGCTGGCCGGCCGACATGCCGAGGCGACAACGCTGGCGCATCAAGTCGC
>JANPNU010000513.1:0-3358 GCA_031427615.1 Burkholderiales bacterium | reverse complement strand
CACAGGGTTTTCACCAACCCCCGGTCGGGCAGGCGACAAGTCAACTCCAGCAATCGCTGCTTCGCGCCGGAGGTGTCGATGGGGTCGCGCTGTGGGCATGATTCTGACCGGGCGCATCGTGCAATTTACACACGTAGCATTGAAAAATAGGCTGATTTCGATCAGCCAGTGGGTCGGCAAGGAACACCAAAGTGTTAATGTTGGGCCCCCTGTGGTCCTTGATGAGGTCAGCAAAAAATGACGCAAACCATTACTCTACCGCTGTGGCTCTTCGTTGCCCTGCTTGTCATGGCGCTGTTTGCAGCGTTGGAGTGGCTGCTGCTTCCCGGTGTTCGCTGGTATTTTCGACGCAAGGTGCGTGGCGTCATTGATGAGATCAACATCCGTCTCAAAATTGATATTCCACAATTCAAGCTCACACGCCGACAGGCGTTGATTGATCGCTTGATGAGCGACCCACGCGTGCTGGCCGCCGCTGAGAACTGCGCGGGCGAAAAAAAAATACCACGCGCTGTCGTCATTGAAATGGTTAACCGCTATGCCCGTGAAATCGTCCCGGCTTTCAACGCCTATGTCTATTTCAGAATCGGTTACTGGGTGTCCAAGACCTTTGCGCGTCTGCTCTACCGGGTTCGTTTGGGCTACACGGATACCGACGCGCTGGCTAACATCGATCCGAAGTCGACGGTGGTCTTTGTCATGAATCACCGCAGCAACATGGACTACATTCTGGTGTCGTTCCTGACCGCCGAACGAGTTGCGCTGAGCTACGCCGTTGGTGAGTGGGCGCGCATCTGGCCACTTCAAGGGCTTATCCGTGCCATGGGGGCCTATTTTGTTCGACGCGATTCCAGCGACCCGCTGTACCGCATGGTGTTGCAGCGCTATGTGCAAATGGCGACAGAAGGCGGCGTACCTCAGGCCATGTTCCCCGAGGGCGGACTGACCACCGATGGTTTGCTGCGCCCCCCCAAACTCGGTTTGCTGGACTACATGCTCAAGTCCTTTGATGCCAAGGGTGAGCGCGATCTGGTGTTCATCCCGGTGGGCATCAACTACGACCGTGTGATTGAAGATCGTTCGTTGTTCGCCAGGCTGGACACCACCCTTCGTCGCAGTGTGTGGCGTACCTTGCGCATCACCGGGGCCTATATCGGACGTCAGATTCTGCTTCGGGTGAGGGGGAAGAGTTTTCGGTACGGCTATGCGTGCGTCAATTTTGGCCGGCCGATATCGATGCGTGAAATGGCGTTCAGCAAGGGCATTGACTTTCCCTTGCTCGATGACATGTCCCGTCGAAAAGAAGTGGCCCTGGTGGGCAACGAACTTATGCTAAAAATTGGCCAGATTGTGCCGGTATTGCCGGTGCCCCTGGTGGCAACGGTCTTGTTGAGAAATCCGCTGATGGCGCTGTCCCAACTGGAACTGAAGTCAGCGGTAAACGAACTGATCGAAGGCGTTGAGGCGCTTGGCGCACATGTCTATGTACCGCGCTCCGACCGTGACTATGCCCTCAACGTCGGTTTGCGTATGCTGACTCTGCGCCACATGGTGCATGAGGACAATGGTCTGTACCGCGCTAACGAGAACGAGTTGCACGCGCTGCGGTACTACGCCAACTCGATTGCTCACCTGTGTCAGCAGTTGGATACATCTTTGTTCGATTCAAAGCGGCGCTGATGTTGGCACGCATTCAACAGTCAATTGTCGGTGGCCTGGTGCTCATGATGAGCCTCTGGGTAATCTTCACCTGGGGTTACTCCCCTACCGTTACATGGCTCGGCCTGCTGGTATTTGGTCTGGGACATGCGGTATTTTTGGCACTGGAGTTTGCAATTGTTTACTTCGTCAATCGCCATGATCCAGCACCTCATGGCGGGGTTTTCATGCTGGTCCGGGCATGGATCGGTGAAACCCTGACAGCACCCCGTGTTTTTTTCTGGCAGCAGCCATTTCAATGGAATGCGGTGCCGGATTGCTTGCCTGACGAAGCCGCACTGCGCAAGCAGCGGGGCATCGTTTTTGTTCATGGTTTTGCATGTAACCGTGGCTTCTGGAATCCCTGGTTATCGCGGCTCAGACAAAGCGAACATGCTTTTTTGGCGATCAACCTGGAACCGTTGTTTGGTTCGATTGACGACTATGCGCCGATTATTGAAGCGGCCGTACAACGCGTCACTGTGGCCACTGGCATGCCCCCTTTGCTGGTCTGCCACAGCATGGGAGGCCTGGCCGTTCGGGCATGGTTGAGCGCCTCTCAAGCGTATGGTCTGGTATACCATGTCATCACCATTGGTACTCACGCTCTCGCACGCGCTCGGAGCCACCGTGCTCTCGATGACTTACAGTGACCTTGCGCCATGGCCGATGACGCCCGATGGCTTCGGCTTCTCGCTCGTGCCGGTGAACCCGAACGTCAATCCCGCCCCCGATCTCCCGACCAACTGGCGGCCCAGCACCTTGATCGGCGGTTCGCCTGGAGCGGATGATCCCGCCAACAATATCGCCCGCATCCTGGTGAATGAAGTCTTCACCCATTCCCTGACGAACCTGGACTTCATCGAGCTGTTCAATCCCACGACCAACGTGGTGAACATTGGCGGCTGGCTCCTCACCGATGATCCGGCTCTGCCGCAGAAGTATCGCATCCCCGGCGGCACGGAGATTCAGCCTCTGAGTTACGTCTGGTTCGATGAGACTCATTTCAATCCCATCCCTGGAACGCTGACAAATTTCAGCCTCGGTTCGTTTGGCGACGAGGCGTATCTCTTCAGCGCGGATGGCGCGGCGCAGCTCACCGGCTACAGCCACGGCTTCGCGTTCGGCGCGGCGCCGGATGGCGTGAGCTTTGGCCGTTACGTGAACAGTGTGGGTGAAGAACAGTTCCCGCTGCAACTCTCCCGCACCTCCGGCTCCGCGAATAGCGGCCCGCGCGTCGGTCCGTTGGTCATGAGCGAAATCCACTACAACCCCCGCCACAACGCGGATGAATTTGTGGAAGTGCGGAACATCACTGGTGCGCCGGTGCCATTGTTCGATCCCGCCGCACCGACCAACACCTGGAAGCTCAACGGCGTCAGCCTCTCCTTCCCGACCAACTTCACGCTCGAAGCCGGCGGCAGCGTGCTGCTGGTGCTGGATTCCCCGGCGGCATTTCGCGCACGCCTCGGCGTTCCAGCGCAGATTTCCATCTTTCAATACACGGGCAATCTGCACAATCTTTCGCGTTCGGTCAAGCGCGCGGAAAAAAGCGATGGTGGTGCCGGCCGCATCAACGACTTCGAGCAACTGGTCGAACTCGGCAAAGCCGGGCGCACGCTGGATGCCAACGACCATCACATCGTCACCCTCGTCGACT
>JANPNU010000512.1:0-10201 GCA_031427615.1 Burkholderiales bacterium | reverse complement strand
CCCGAGTCAGCAGCTTTATACGCGCTATGGGTTATACAAAGTTCCGACAACAGCAGGCTGGAAATCAGCGCATGCCTAGTGTGAAGAACATCGGAAAGCCGTGTGCGGGAAAACCGCATGCACGGTTTGATGAGGGAGGGCCGGTGAAAACCTGTTTTCTACTCTACCCTGTTATTGCTTTTATTCATTATTGGCGCTGCCCCTTTTTATTGCCTTTTATTGCTCGTTATTGTTGCGCAAGAGTCTTTGGAGGGAAGGCGATTTCATTTTCACGTCGAGCCTCATCGCAGCCGGCAGGACTGGCGGTTCGCTATCGCGGGTATCTGCAAACGCGGACGTAAGCCGTCGCGCGAATTTCGCGCGCCAAATACGGATTTGACCACGGAGGAAACCCTTGAACCTAGAAACCGCAGTTGACCGCTGGAAACTGTCTGGAACACCACGTATTCATTGGTGTTTACTGGATTTAACAGGTTCACCTTTTGGGTGAGAGCGCTACGCCTGCGATTGCACGTTTTTGCGGCTCCTTGGCGGTGTTGCTCCTCCTTGCAACGTGGAGGTTGCCGCGTCGTCGCGCCTAGCCAGAAAGCCGCAAAAACGCACACTCGCAACCGTCCAACTGCCGTTTCTAGGTTGAACCTTTCTTCCGTGGTTTGCGTGGTTCAATCCTTGAGATTCATGTGGAAACCGGCAACGGTCACTCAGGCCGCCGTCGTCCGCAGCCACTCCGCCGCCGCGTCCTTCGTCATCGGCCTGCCGAGCAGGTAGCCTTGGCCCTCGTCGCAGCCCAGTTCCTCCAGACGCAGGCGGGTGACTTCGTCTTCTATGCCTTCTGCCACCACCGACAGGCCCAGGCTGTGAGCCAGCGCAATGATCGACGTGACGATGGCAGCATCCTTATCGTTTTGGAGCATATGCGTGACGAACGAGATATCGATCTTGAGGGCGTTCAGCGGCAGGCGCTTCAGATGCGACAGGGAAGAGAATCCCGTGCCGAAATCGTCGATCGAAATATGCACGCCCATATCGTGAATGCGCTTCAGCGTATGCGTGGCCCGATCCGGGTCCGCAATGATGGCGCTCTCAGTGATCTCCAGTTCCAGGCGAGCCGGATCGATGGCGTGTTTTTCCAGCAGACGTTGCACCTGCTCGGGACAGGCATCGTCCATCAAATGCCTTGCAGAGAGATTGACCGCCATTTGCAATGAAGGCGAACCCGCCGTCCAGGCGGCTAGTTGCGCCAGCGCTTCATCCAGCACCCACAGCGTCAGCGGGCGTATCACGTCCGAAAGCTCGGCCAGGGGAATGAATTGTGCCGGCGGCAGCAAGCCCAGTTGCGGATGCCGCCAACGCACCAGCGCCTCGAAACCAGATGGCTTGCCGCGCGCCAGATTGATGCGCGGCTGGTAATGCAACTCCAGTTGATCGCCGGCAATCGCCGAACGTAACTGGCTCAATAGCGCCAGCCGTTTTGGCGAGTATGGGTCGCCGGACATTTGGTACTGCGCATAGCCGGTGCCCTGTCGCTTGGCCACATACATCGCGATATCCGCGCAGCGCAGCAAGTCGGACACATTGCCGCCATGCTGCGGATGCATGGCGATGCCGATGCTGGCCCCGACCTCCAGCCGGTACCCTTCGATGTCGAAAGGCGCGGTGATGGCCGCCAGCGTCCGCGACGCGATCCGTTCGGCGGCCTCGCTCCCGCCGATGCCCGGCAACAAGATCGCAAACTCATCCCCGCCCAGCCGCGCGACGGTACCCTTGCATAGGCTGCCGACGTCGTTTTCGCTGGTCAGTCTAAGCGCAATCTTCTGCAGCAAGGTGTCGCCCACGGCGTGACCGAGGGTGTCATTGAGTTCCTTGAAGCGATCGAGATCCACCATCAGCAGCGCGCTCTGCGGTCCGCCGGTTCCCGCGTCGATCATGGCGGCCAGGTCGCGCTCCAAGGCAGCACGGTTCTTGAGGCCGGTCAGTTGATCGTGGCTGGCGCGATATTCGAGCTCGTCAAGTTGCCGGCGGCGCTCTAGTTCGGCCGAGGCGCGCGCCGCGAATATGCGCAACAATTGCACCGCGATCTCGCTCTGTTCGATCGGCCGTTTGAACAACACCGCTAACAACCCCATCGAATGGCCCTTGGAGTCGGCCAGCGGCGCCCCGACATAGCCTTGAATGCCCATTTCCGACAACGCGGTGTCCAGAGGAAACAACTCGGCCACGCCGCGCGGATAGGCACATACGCCCAGGTCGAGGATATTGCTGCACGGCGAACCTTCGAGGCTGTAGGAAAAGTCATTGCCCACGCCGGCGCGATTCTGCACCGCGATGGTTTGTATTCGTGACGTATCGTCTTTCGCCAATTCGCCGACAAAGGCGGTATCGGCATCGAGTGCCTGCAACAAACGCTCCACCAGCGAGCGAAAGAAGAACTCGCCGGTCGCCGCCGCCACCCCCTGCGCGATATCGAACACCAGCCGTTCCTGACGCTTGCTTTCGGAGAGGTCGCGGCTGATGGAAATCAGACAGGCTTCGCCGTCGATGACGATACTTTCGGTCGAGATCTGGAAGGCACGAATATCGCCGGACTTCATGCGCAGATCCGCCCCCATGCTGCGCAACTGGCCATCCGAATGGCTGTGCGCCAGCCAGTCGTCGCGTTGCGCGGGGATGGCCCACAGCCCGAGGTCGCGCGTAGTACGACCGACCGCCTCGCTGGCCAGGTAACCGGATTGACGTTCGAAACTGCCGTTGACATCCAGCACGATGCCATCGGCCAGGCGGGTAATGACCATCCAGTCCGGATTGAGCCGGAAGATGCGGGAAAAGCGTTCTTCGGAAGCCATGAGTTCGCTTTGTGCCGCGCGACGGTCTTCGTTCTCGATGGTCATCACCACCAGGTCGGCGATCGAGCCGGCGAATTGCTGCTCGTCCGGCATCCATTCGCGGCGCTCATCGACCGATTCGATACACACCACACCGTGACTTTCCCCGCCATACCAGATGGCCGCGTCGAGCAGCGATAGTATCCTGAGCGGTGCCAGGTAATCGTCCTTGAACTCACGCGTACGAGGATCGAGACCGACATCGGTGGCGGCGATCACGCGGTTGCATTTCAACGCTTCGAAATAGTCCGGGTATCGCGACGCCTCCAGTTGCAGGCCGGACGAATGCACGCCGGTACGGCGATCGTAGAGATCCGCCAATACCATGGCGGTGGCACCCGCCGTGAATCGCCATATCGACACGCGGTCCACGCCAAGCGTACGGGCGGCCGTCCGGGTCAAATGCGAGAACACCGTTGACAGGGGCTCGGTCATCACGCCGCCCTTCATGATCTCCAGCAGCGCCGCCTGTTGCAGCCTCACGCGATGCGCGATATCGGCATGACGCGCGCCGTCACCGATCGACGTAATCCGCGACGAGGCTGAGGCGGGAGAACTGACAAGATGCAGGTCGTTCATGGTGATATAGGGTATCACTACTGTCTCGGTTAAAACCGCGACAGAACAGAATCAATTGGTGTCGTGGTTTCATCATCTGTCCGGTTCACATAAGGCGCCTCACGGAGGTGTCCATGGGTTGGACAGAGCTGTTACAGGTGTTACGCAAGATGAGGTTCGAACAAACATACGAAGGACGGAAAGAGCAAATCCGACAATAAACGGACCAGGGTGAATAGTTTCGCAAAACAATTGAGTAGAGTAGAGGACAGGCTCTCGCCTGCCCTCCCTCATCAAACCGTGCATGCGGTTTTCCCGCACACGGCTTTCCGATGTTCTTCACGCATTACACTCATTACACCGCCTACGTCGATTACACTTACACCATGCGAATCCGCCTATTTTTAGTCCTCTGGCTGTTGTCCCTTTCCGCAGTCGGCTGCGCAACCGGGAATCCGCCGCCTGGTGTGTCCAGCGCACCGCTGCCGTTTACTATCGAGCGTTTCGACTTGCCGGGACCGCTAGCTGGCGTCGTCGCCAGAGTCGATCTCACTGATCCACGCGTACAAGTGAAAGTTGCTCTGGCAGATGACCGCGACCCGGACGGTGCCGGCCCCTGCGTTGGGCAACTCGCCACTACCAGCAACGCCGCCCGCCAAAACGACTTTGCCATCACTATCAACGCAAGTTTCTTCGCTGCGCCGAATACGCGCGCACTTCATGGAAAGTCGATTCGCTATTTCGTCGGCAATTGCGCCATTCCCGAAGGCTGGCATGTTTCCGACGGCAAACTCGTCACTCGGCCGGCGAAGGAAAACCTGCGCGCGGTCTTTATCGTGGACGAAGATGGGACAGTTTCCTTTCATGATCGCGCACAGGAGTTGCCCGCGACCACCCGCTATGCAGTAAGTGGAAGCGCCATCGTGCTAAAGGATGGACAGGTCATTGCCCGTCCCAAGGAGACGGCGCGGCATCCGCGCAGTGCAGTGGGCGTGAGCGCGGATGGCCGCTCACTCCTGATCGTTGCGGTGGATGGGCGCCAGGTTCACAGCCGGGGCGCGACACTCGATGAACTAGGCCAGCTCATGCAAACGCTTGGCGCCAATCATGCACTCAACCTGGATGGCGGCGGCAGCACCGCCCTGGTGGTCAAGGATCCCGGCAGCGGTGTTTTTGCGATCGCCAATCAGCCTTCCGACAAGTCAATCAGCATGCCAAATTTGCGCATCGAAAGACCGGTAGCCGATGTGATTGGCATTAGCGTGCGATGAGTCAGTTTTAACGCGTTCGCCGCAGGCAACAAAGTTCCCCGCCGTATTGCGTTAAACTGCGATTGTCTTGCCGCCGATCGACATCGAGGGTTGACTCATGGGGGTCGACTTTTTCTGTTGCGCGAAAATCTCCGCACCAATCCTTGTTTTCTATTGCTTGGTGGCGGTGATTATCTGGAAGTTTCCGAAAAAATAAGTGGTACGTTCACACACCCATCCGCCCCTGGTCTGCATATGATGGAGAGGGTCGTGAGTATCCCAGAGCGCAAGGCCAAGCGGCTCGAAAACTTTGAAGTAGGTCCAGCTCAGGACACGCAGTATCCACAATTCCGGGCGATGAAATTCCGCAATAAAGAGCTTTCCGCCGGGGGTCAGCATGCGTCCTGCTTCATTCAGCGCCTGGCCCTTCAAGTGGTGCGGCAGCTCATGGAGAAGAAAAAACATGACGTTGGCATCGACAACCCCATCCTGCTGCTTCATCGCGGTGGCATCTTCTTCGAGGTAGTCCACTTTTCCCGAAAAGTTGCCAAGCTTGCTCTTTGCATGAACAAGTTCATTGCGAATAATGTCCGCGATGACAACCCGCTCGGCACCGGCGTCAACCGCGGCCTTCACGACTTGCGGAATGACACTTCCGAACGCACACGACGTTATCATCACCTTCTTGTTTGCCAGATCCAACTGTTTAAGACCGGCGACAATTTTTGCAACCAGACGGTGATACTGGAACAGCAATATTGCCGAGATGATGGGCTGACAATCCACCATTTTTATAAGCCGCATGTTGGAATAGATCGGATAGACGTGCGACTTTTCGCTTTGCGAACCTGATGACAGTCCGCGCATAAGCAGCGCGCCTCTCGTCACCACAAAGAAGAACAGACCGATCGATGCCAAAAGAATCAAAAACACAAAGGCCGCGCTTAACATCCACGTATTCATTGCGTTTTGCTGATGTTAGAATTTTTGTCCATGCCGGTACAGTATCACGGCTTTCCCGGGTGCCGACTATCCAATCAACCGAACGGCTTGCTCGGCGACCGGGGCGGGACGCCGACAGTCACGATTGGCTTTTCACCTCGACAACACATTCCGGGCGGACCTGGCGACAGCGAGCACGACGCCAACCCACTATGGCAGCAGGCAGGCAAAATGCCTTAACGTTCAACACGTTAATGCGTTCATAAAACATGAACACCGCCAAATAATGAGCAAATACGAGGCTTGGCTCCATCACTCCACCTCACATGCTGTATGCATATCGCATATGAAAGCGAGCAAGTCAGACCGCCCCTATCGGAAACTCTTTTGCTGGCGTGGCTTTCAAGGAAAAAATGGCTGTAAAGAACCCGTCCCTATTTGGCTTTCTCGCCTCAATTACGACCCATCAACCAAGCCGCCGCCCGCATCTTGGAGAGTACGGTGGGCAATACGGTGGACACCACAGCCGACGCTACAGCTGGTCGTACTTCTTGCTCGTGCCACGCGAGAGATCCACCGGATATTTGGTGGTGTTCAGGGCGATCTTCGCTTGGGCTGCGGCGACGAGATCAATGCCGAGCTTGTCACTAATCCGAATCAAGTAAAGCAGCACATCGGCCACCTCTTGCCGCACGTCTTCCAGTGCGTCCGGCGGTAATTGCTGGCTCTGCGCTTCGGTTAGCCATTGAAACTTTTCCAGCAGCTCCGCCGCCTCCACGGCCAAGGCAGAGGCGAGGTTCTTCGGTGAATGGAATTGGTCCCAGTCGCGTTCGGCGGCGAAGGTTCGGAGTTGGTCCCTGAGAGTGTCGATGTCAGTCATGGCTGCATGTTGGCATGAATTGCACAGCGGGTGGCAGTGTATTGCCGCAAATATGGTACGGATTTATTGATGCAAATAGAAAGTGAAACTCGTTATGTGTGGCGGAGTTTGCGCATAAATGTGCCCGAAATGTGCGTCAGTATTAGAGTTTTAATTTTTGCGATGACGTGGCGAAATGATTCAAAGTTCGTGCGGGAGGGGGCTGCGAGGGCCGGTCGGGATGACTTTGAAGCGCAAATCGCCCGCCCGTGACCGGGCGTATTGTGAAGCCGAGCATGCGCCAAAGGGCCGACACTCGTCGCAAGATGCAATGCCGCCGCAAACGAATTCAACTACCAATCGAGCACCAGCCCCTCTTTGGCAAGCTGAATATCAACATTGGTGGCAGCAACCGGGTTGCGCGCGAGTGCGGCGCTGAAGGCCGCTTCGAGGGCGTCGTCACTGCGGGTCGGCTCGTGGTGGGTACAAAAAAGTGTTTTTGCGCCGACGCGGTGCGCGAGTTGCATGACGTTGTCAAAGGTGCCATGTCCCCAGCCGATTTTGGTTTTGTATTCGTCCGGTGTGAAAGAGCTATCCATCACCAACACGTCCACGCCCGCCAGCACCCGATCAATTTCGTTGCGCTGATGATCGATCATGGTTTGAAATCCGGCATACGCGTCGTCACCCGGTGCGTAGATGTTGGCATGCGGCTCGTGATCACCGCTAAAGAAAAATGATTTTCCATTGCAGTCGATGCGGTAGCCGAGGTTCACCACCGGATGATTCATCAGCACCGGGGTGATGGTTGCATCACCCACCGTGACTGTTTCGCCCGGCGTTAATGAACGGTACTTGATATTGGCACGTAACTCAGCTTCCCGTACCGGAAAAAAGCTGTATTGCAATTGCACACCCATGACTTGCTGAACGCCGTTGCCGGTGACGGGATTCACCGGGCCGTGAATATGAATATTGTTGCCTGGCACAAATATCGGCACAAAAAAAGGCAGCCCTTGAATGTGGTCCCAATGGGTATGGGTGATAAAAATATTGACGTCGAGCGGCATGCTGGCGAGCAGACTTTGTGCGGCGCGAAAGATGCCGGTGCCGCCATCGATCAAAATGAGCCGGCCATCATCTGTGCGAATCTCCAGGCTGGTGGTGTTGCCGCCGTAACGAACCGTTTCCGGTCCCGGCGAGGCAATGGATCCACGCACACCCCAAAAACGTAGCTTCATGGTCTATGTTTTCCTGTTTGCGCCGGCATAGCCGCGCACTTGTTGTAGATGTTTGTCGATATTTGGCAGCGCGGCCGCGATCGCTTCATTGCTGGAGTGTGATGCGATACGGGCCGAGCCGGGCATGTGCAGCGTAAACATGATTTTGCCAAAGTCGTGCAACAGACCGGCGACGTAGGCTTCGGTCGGGTCGCAGTCGTCAAATTCTTGCGCGAGCAGACGACAGATTTCTGCGCAGCCGAGCGAAGGCAACAAATAGGCGTTGGTATCGAGGCCGGCGGAATTGTTGGGCGGAATCATGCCCACTGCGGCGGTGCGAATCGCGAGATTTTTGACGGCATTGATGCCTAGCATCACCACCGCTTGCGACACACTTGATACCTTGCTGAGCATCGCATAAAACGCGGAATTGATCACCCGCAAAATCTGCGCGGCCAACACCCGGTCTTTTTCAATAACTTCAATAATGTTTTTTGGTGACACATCCGGATTACGCGTCAGCTCGAGTATCCGCACCACGCTTTTTGGAAAAGCGGGCATACGATCAACGGCGCCGACCAATGGTTGTTCTATTGTCATAGGGATAGATTACTCAACTGTGACGCTTTTGGCGAGGTTGCGTGGTTTATCCACGTCGGTGCCCAGTTTTAATGCCGTATGGTACGCAAGTAATTGCACCGGAATCGCATGAATAAGTGGGGAAAGCAGACCGGCGTGACGTGGGGTGCGAATCACCTGCACACCTTCGCTGTCGCCAAAGTGACTGTCGGCATCGGCAAATACAAATAATTGGCCGCCGCGGGCGTGCACTTCTTGCATATTCGATTTCACTTTTTCAAGCAGCAGGTCATTGGGGGCAATCACCACCACCGGCATATTGTCATCCACCAACGCCAACGGGCCGTGTTTGAGCTCACCCGCCGGGTAAGCTTCGGCGTGGATATAGGAAATTTCTTTGAGCTTGAGGGCGCCTTCGAGGGCGATCGGATAATGCAAACCCCGGCCAAGAAATAGAGCGTGACGTTTTTTCGCAAACTTGTCGGCCCAGGCGCGTATTTGTGGTTCGAGATTTAATGCCTGTTGCACACTGCCGGGAACGTGTCGAAGTTGTTCAATGTAGTCGGCCTCGGCGGACGCGGAAAGTTTGCCTTTCACTTTTGCCAGTGTCAGTGCAAGGGTAAATAATGCAACCAGTTGGGTGGTGAAAGCTTTGGTGGAGGCGACCCCGATTTCCATTCCGGCGCGGGTGTAAAACACCATGGCGGAGGCGCGGGGAATGGCGGATTCAGGCACATTGCAAATCGATAACGTCGCGGTGTGGCCGAGTTCTTTGGCGCGTTTGAGTGCTTCCATGGTGTCGAGCGTTTCGCCGGATTGCGAAATCGTCACCACCAATTGTGACGGGTTGGGAATGGAGTCGCGGTAACGATATTCGTGGCCCAATTCAACCTGGCAAGGCAGGCCGGCAACGGTTTCAATCCATTGTTTGGCCACCAAGCCACCGTAATAACTGGTGCCGGAGGCGAGAATCAACACACTGTTGGCTTTGGCGAAGTGCGCGGCGGCGGCCGGACCAAAAAAGTCGACACTCAGGCCATCAGCGATGATCGCTTCAAGTGTGTCGGAAATCGCACGCGGCTGCTCGTGGATTTCTTTTTGCATGTAGTGGGTGTATTGACCGAGGTCTTGGGCATCGTCGGTGACCGTTGAGGTGTGAACCGTGCGATTGACCACCTTGTCTTTGGCGTCAACCACAGTGATGCCCGCGCGGGTGATTTCGGCAACGTCACCTTCTTCGAGATACATCACCTGGCGGGTTACGGGCAAAATCGCCGAGACGTCTGAGGCAATAAAATTTTCGTTTTCGCCCACGCCGATGAGCAGCGGACAGCCGACCCGGGCGCAGATCATCACGTCTGGCTGGGACAACGCCACCACTGCGATTGCATAAGCGCCGTGTAAGTCACGTGCAGCTTGCTGGGTCGCGACGAACAAATTTTTGCTGGTCTGAAAATAAAAATGAATCAGGTGCGCAATGACTTCTGTGTCGGTTTGAGAGTCAAAAACATAACCTGCCGCTTTTAAACGAGTGCGTTGTTCGTCGTGATTTTCGATAATGCCATTGTGGACAACTGCGATTTCATTTTGCGAAACGTGTGGGTGTGCATTGGGTTCGGTCACGCCGCCGTGGGTGGCCCAACGGGTGTGGCCGATCCCCAGAATGCCGGTGACGTTTTCTTCACGAACGGCCGATTCCATTGCGGCCACACGACCAACCCGTCTGACCCGCACAATTGACTTGGCATCGCGCGCCATGACGGCAATGCCGGCGGAATCATAGCCACGATATTCGAGGCGCGTAAGGCCTTCGGTGAGGATCGGGACGATGTTGCGGGTGGAAATTGCGCCAACAATGCCGCACATAACGAGCCTTCACGAAAACAAATAGTTGATGGCGAAATTCTACGC
>JANPNU010000511.1:0-3455 GCA_031427615.1 Burkholderiales bacterium | reverse complement strand
GGCGCGCGCGCCGTGCCCGCTGAACCGGAAAGCCATGCAGGGCTTCCCGCAGTGAATGGGCGAGTGATTTTTTACCTGACCGACCACGGCATAGCTGGCCGTAGTGGGCAAATGAGCACGGGAGGAAGGAAGGAAAAAAAGCGCCGTCTTGTGACAAAAATGAGCGCCCGCTCTCGAGCGTGCAGCCCGTTTTATTTGCGAAGAAATGGCAATCCAAATTGGATTTAATGTCCTACAGAATGAGAGAGCCAGTGAAACGCGGGCGACCCATGAAATATGCAGGCTAGGTGTGCACTTTTAACCTTTTTACAAAGAATCCAAATCGATGAATACGCAAATCTGGATTGCCGCCGCCGTGCTTGTCACGAGCACGATGTGCGTGGCACAAACAAAAGAGCTTCGCATTGGGCTGATTTTTGATAAAACCGGTCCGTTGGAGGCGTACTTCAAACAAACCCAGGTTGGTTTTTTGATGGGGCTCGACTACGCCACCGGTGGCACCATGATGGTTGCCGGTCGAAAAATAATCGTCATAGAACGCGATAGCCACGGCAAAGCGGATATCGCCAAAGCCGAATTAGCTGCTGCCTACGCCGATGATCGTGTTGATCTTGCGGTCGGTGCAGCCGCTTCCGGCCCTTCCCTGTCAATGCTGCCAGTGGCAGAAGAATACAAAAAAATTCTGCTTATTGAGCCGGCCGTCGCCGACTCCATTACCGGCGCCAAATGGAACCGATATATTTTTCGCACCGGTCGAAATAGTTCACAGGACGCCATTTCAAACGCGGCTGCCCAAGATAAACCAGGTGTCAGCATTGCCACCCTCGCCCAAGACAATGCCTTTGGCCGCGAAGGTGTACAGGCTTTTAAAAGTGCCCTGAAAAAAGCAAAGGTAGTCCATGAAGAATACCTGCCCCCCTCGACCAATGATTTCACCGCCGGCGCACAGCGGTTGATCGATCAGCTAAAAACCAAAACGGGACGCAAAGTCATTTTTATTTCCTGGGCTGGCGCAGGCAATCCTTTCAAAATCGCTGATCTGGACTTAAAACGCTACGGTATCGAGATCGCCACGGGTGGCAACATCCTGCCGGCCATGTCGGTGTACAAAAATTTTCCGGGGATGGAAGGCGCAGCTTATTACTATTACGGCATTCCCAAAAACCCCATCAATGATGAAATGGTCAAACGTCATCTGGCGAAATTCAAATCACCCCCGGATTTTTTTACCGCGGGCGGCTTCGCTGCGGCTATGGCCATTATCACGGCGCTAAAAAATACCAACGGTGACAGTAGAACCGAAACGCTCATCAAGGCCATGCGTGGTATGCGCTTTGAAACACCCAAGGGCGCCATGACCTTTCGCGCCGAAGATCATCAAGCCATGCAAAGCATGTATCACTTCAAACTCAAGGTCGATCCCGCCGTCGCGTGGGCAATTCCCGAACTAGTACACGAAATCAAGCCCGAAGAAATGAATGTGCCAATTCGCAATACGTCGAAATAAGTCGAAATAAGTCGCGATTAAAAGCAATCCCAACAAATCCAGTCTTGTTTGCGTTACACCGAGGAAAAAACGATGAAGTTCTCATTTATTTACGCGCCCATTGCCGTGATGCTGATGGGTACATTGACCGCCGAAGCCACGCCGTTGCCGTCCCTTAATATTGACGTCGCACAAACCAGCGTATCGGGCATATCCTCCGGTGGTTATATGGCGGTGCAATTACATGTCGCCTATTCCGGCACGTTCAAAAAAGGTGCCGGCGTGATCGCAGGCGGGCCTTTCAACTGCGCAGAGAACGGTTTACTTAATGCCTTGGTACGATGTCTGGGACGCACCGCCATTCCCGTTGCCGATTTGGTAAAAATGACCAACGACTGGACGAAAAACGGCTCAATCGACCCAACCAACAATCTGGCCGCCTCCAAGGTCTATATTTTTGCCGGTGCCAAAGACAGCGCAGTCGGTGTCTCGACCAGCGCTGATCTCGAAACGTATTACAAACATTTTTTGCCGGCAACCAACATCGTCCTGAAGAAAGACATCGCCGTGGAACACGCGATGGTGACGGATGATTTTGGCGCCGCTTGTTTGACCAAGGCCACACCATTTATCAATAACTGCAACTTTGATTTGGCAGGCGCTATATTTCACCAACTATACGGCCCACTTTCACCACGTACCATTGGCAAACTTGGCGGAACGTTCACGGAATTTGCACAAACACCATTTGTCTCCGGCCACGGCATGGCCACCACCGGTTGGATTTATGTCCCGGCCGCTTGCGCTGCCGGCACGCAGTGTCGGCTTCATGTCGCTTTGCACGGATGCAAACAAAATGCTGCCGACGTGGGTCAGGAGTTTGTCCGCAACGCCGGTTATAACCGCTGGGCAGACGCCAACAATATTGTCATGCTGTATCCGCAGACCAGCCAGCAGGCGACCAATAGTTGTTGGGACTGGTGGGGTTACGACAGTGCCGACTACGCCAAAAAATCGGCACCACAAATGAAGGCAATCGTTGGCATGATTACCCAGCTGTCGCGCGCGCCGTCGAACGCATCGACTCTTGCGCCGGCCACAAAAGCCGCACGTTAAAGCCTGCCACCCTCCCCCCCTTACCTCCCTACCCGACGATACCAATACATGGGCACCCTCACCACCACCGACCTGACGATCCGCTTTGGCGGACATGTGGCCGTCAACGCTGTCAGTTGCACTTTTCTACCAGGCACCCTGACCGCGATCGTCGGACCAAACGGTGCCGGCAAAACCACCTACTTCAATTTGATCTCCGGGCAATTGCCTGCCAGCAGCGGCAGCGTCCGCTTAAATGGACATGATCTGTCCGGATTGTCGCCGTCGGCGCGTACGCGTGCTGGCATTGGACGCGCCTTTCAGTTAACCAATCTTTTCCCCAACTTGTCGGTTTTGGAAAATGTCCGGCTGGCCGTTCAGGCCACCCGGCGCGGCGCACACCGTCGCGGATTGAATCTCTGGAGTATCTGGAGTGACCATACCGCGCTGATCGTGCGCGCGCGCGAAGTTCTCGAATCCGTGATGTTGACTGACAAAGCGGACAGTCACGTCGCCAATTTGTCGCATGGTGATCAACGCAAATTGGAAGTGGCGATGTTGATCGCCATCGAATCGCAAGTATTCATGTTCGACGAACCCACGGCTGGCATGGGCGCCGACGAAATGCCGGCCATTCTCGATTTGATTCGCAAATTACGCTTGGATAAAACGAAAACCATTCTGTTGGTGGAACACAAAATGGATGTCGTTCGTGAATTGGCTGACCGTATTATCGTTTTGCATAACGGCAGGCTGGTTGCGGATGGTTTCAGCCCGATCTGCCCGACTTCGCGCAAGGCGAGCGGGCCGAGCATGATCCATTTCACCAACTGGTCGAGCGCGAATACGCCGAGCGCGAGTGCGTAGCCGGAGG
>JANPNU010000510.1:0-2570 GCA_031427615.1 Burkholderiales bacterium | reverse complement strand
CGGTGAGGGCTTGAAGTACTGCCGGGTTCGCATGTCCGACGGAACTGACGGCAATGCCACCGGCAAAGTCGACATATTCCCTGCCCGCCTGATCCCAGACACGTGCACCCATGCCGCGTACCGGAATGAAGCCGCCTGGGGCGTAGTTGGGTACCATCACTTCATCGAAGGTCGAACGGGTGACGGGGGAAGCGTGGTTTGGTGTGGTCATGATGAGCTCCGGGATGCGGGTGGCGTTTTTTGGTTGACGCCTTTTGAGGGGGAGTTTGAAGCCAGACTGCATTTTATGCGTTGTGGGGTGATGCGCCTATCAACAATGCGACGCCGGTTTATATGCGTTTGCGTAATGATCATGCGCCTTCCCCGCTGGCAACGCCTACCCGTGCGGCGCGCTGGCTGCGTTGCTCGCGCGGGGTAATGCTGAAATGGTTGCGATAGGCACTGGAAAAATGCGGTCCCGAAGAAAATCCGCAGGAGAGGCCGATCTGCAGGATCGACTGGCTGGTTTGCTGCAGCAAATGGCGCGCACGGTTTAATCGCAGTTCAAGGTAATAGCGTGACGGCAGGCTGTTCAGATACTGTTTGAATAGACGCTCCAGCTGCCGTCTTGAGACGCCCACCAGCCGGGCGATTTCCTCGGTGGGCAGTGGCTCCTCATAGTTTGCTTCCATCAGCGAAACCGCTTCGGTCAACTTGGGCTGTCCGCCGCCGATACGCGCAGAGAGGGGAACCCGTTGATGGTCGGTGTGGCTGCGCAGACGCTCGAGACCGAAGTGATCGAGCAACTCAGTGACCAGGTCTTCACCATGCCGCCCGCCGAGCCAGTTCAGCATCATATCGACGCTGGCGTTGCCGCCAGCACAGGTGAGGCGATTGCGGTCGGTCTCGAACAGGTTCGATGACACCACCGTGTCGGGAAAATCTTCAGCCAGCAGCGACGTGTAAGGCCAGTGAATCGTGGCGCGAAAGCCGCGCAGCAAGCCAGCGCGCGCCAGGAGGTAGCTGCCCGTGCCGATGCCACCGACGAGGTTGTGTGGAGGATTCATGCCCGCGCGCATCGCGGCGACAGGTGCGCCAAATCGCTGCAACCATGCCACGGCGTCATCAAATTCGCGCTGCGGTAGCGGCGTCTCGCTGACAACGAAGACGCCGTCGAGTTCGGTTGTGTCCGATAATGGTAAATCAACCGGCACTTTCAGTGTACCGGCGCTGACGAACGGCTCGCGGCCCGGCGCAAGCATGGTCCAGGCATAGGCCCGTTCATCCAGAATTCGATTGGCGGCGGCCAATACGTCGAGCGCACCGGACAACGACAGCAAGCCGAATTGCGGTAGCAACAGAAAGCCGATACGCATCGGCGGATGAGCGGCGGAAGGCAGCTGCTGCATGAGTAAGGGTTGAGGTCGCGCCCGTTTGTGAAAACGCTTATTTTAGGCTGCCAGACAAAAATTGTCGTAGACGCTCGCTCTGCGGACTAATCAAAATGTCCTTAGGCGCACCCTGTTCCTCGATCAGACCCCGATGCAGGAATATTGCCGAATTCGACACTTCGCGCGCAAAGCCCATCTCATGCGTGACGACAATCATGGTGCGGCCCTCATCGGCCAGGTCTCGCATTACCTTCAACACTTCACCGACCAGTTCAGGGTCGAGTGCCGAGGTGGGCTCATCGAATAGCATCACCTCCGGTTCCATTGCCAACGCACGGGCGATCGCCACCCGTTGCTGTTCGCCGCCGGACAGGTGCGCCGGATACATGTTCTTGCGATGAGCAACGCCGACGCGATTGAGCAGTTGTTCACCACGTTCGATGGCTTCTGCTTTGCCCAGTCCCAACACGTGAATCGGGGCTTCGATGACATTTTCCAGCGCCGTCATGTGCGACCAGAGATTAAAATGCTGGAAAACCATCGCCAGTCTGGAGCGCAGGCGCTGCAGTTGCTTCGGATCGGCCGCTTTCAAGGTGCCGCTCTTGTCCGGCACCAGTTGCATCACCTCGCCGTTGAGCGTAATGCGACCCCGGTCGGGTTGCTCCAACAGGTTGATACAGCGCAACAGGGTGCTTTTACCGGAACCGCTCGAGCCAATGATGCAGGTTACATCGCCAGCGTTGGCGGCCAGGGAAACGCCGCGCAGGACTTCGTTGTTGCCGTAGCGCTTGTGCAAGTCTTCAACGAGTAATTTCTGCATGATGAGGTTCAGACGCTCAACAGTTTACCGGTGCGAAAGGCTTTCGCGCCCGCTACCTTGGCCAAGCGCATGCCGGCCGTGGCGAAATAGCGATTCTCCAGGGCGTACAGCACGCCATCGGTGTGGCTCACCAGGGTACTGACCTCCGAGGTGAAGGGGTTGATGACTTCGGCAAGCGCGTCGCCCGCCTGAATCCAGTCGCCGGGTTTTTTCAGAAAAACGACTACGCCGCTAACGGGCGATTCGATGGCCTCCGAACCCGCCAGTGGCGTTGCCGGATACTTGAGATCCGGCAATGCTGGCACGACGCCGTCAATCACGCCACGATGGCCGAGGAAGGCAATAATGTTTTCCGCATCCTGCATGGCGAGCGCATGGCT
>JANPNU010000509.1:0-5558 GCA_031427615.1 Burkholderiales bacterium | reverse complement strand
TCCGAGCGCGGCACATTGAGTTTGTGTTTCTTTTCGGAAACCAACAGTCCCAGTGTGGCAAGGTCAATGAGGATTTGTTTGCGCGCAGCAAAACGATCCTGACCTTTTAAATTGTCAGGTATTTGAAGATCGGTCGCAGTTGGTTGAATTCCAAAAGAGCCTACGTACCCGCCTTCAGGTCGTTCTGCGCGGTTTCTGAAAGGGTCACCTGGCCCTGCGGCAGCAATATTATCCCCAATTATTTTTGCATCCAAGGTCAGTATGCTGAACAGCCCCTGCTTTAACCTATCTCGATGTCGACCCCAAACTTGATAATCGTTGAAGTCATGCGCCGGCGTGATTTTCACGCAGCCGGTGCCAAATTCTTTATCAACATATTCGTCAGCAATGATCGGAATGGAGCGATTGCATAGCGGCAGCTTCACTTGTTTGCCAACCAGATGTTGGTATCGATCGTCCGCTGGATTCACCGCCACGGCGACGTCGCCCAGCAGGGTTTCCGGACGGGTCGTCGCCACCGTTAAGCCCGCTAATCCGTCAATCGGCCCATCGGCAAAGTCGTAACGAATCTCCCAAATCTTGCCGTCTTCTTCCTGGCTGATGACTTCCAGATCCGATACGGCCGTGCCGAGTACCGGATCCCAATGCACCAGCCGTTTGCCGCGATAAATCAGACCCTGTTCATGCAGGCGGTTAAAAACTTCCACCACGGCGGCCGACATGGTTTCATCCATCGTGAAATAACCGGCCTTGTCGCCTTCGGTGTCGGCGTAGTTCCAATTTGCGGAGTCACCCAGGCGGCGCATTTGTCGAGTGATGGTCGAGCCGGATTCACGTTTCCAATCCCACACCCGCTCCATAAATTTTTCGCGGCCCAATTCGTGGCGGGTTTGCCTTCGGCCTGCAATTGGCGCTCCACCACAATCTGCGTGGCGATGCCGGCGTGGTCGGTGCCAACAATCCAGTTGGTGTTGTCACCCAGCATGCGGTGATAACGAATCAAGGCATCCATCAGCGTTTGCTGAAAGGCGTGGCCCATGTGCAGGGTGCCGGTTACATTCGGTGGCGGCAATTGAATCGAATACGCGGCGGTTTCGGCCTTGGCGCTGTGTTTAAAATGCCCGGCGGCCTCCCATTGGGGATACCAAAATGCTTCAATGGCTTTTGGGTCAAAGGATTTGGCGAGTTCGTCGGCGGGGGGGGGGGCTGGTGCGTCGTTCATAAAATTTTCTGTCGCCAAATAGGGGCGAAAAACGGTCGGCGATATGCAGGTGGCGGAGGTTGATGCTAAAAAAATGGGTAATTTATTTGCGGTGGTTTTGGCGCTGGCGATCGGCCAATGCGGCGTTGACCGCGTCGCCGATTTCGTTCGCGATACTTTGTTTCATGTCGGCCAATACATGCGTGACGGTGGCGTTGAGCTGGCTTTGAAACTGCTCACTCAGACGCGCTTCCAGACTGGTTGCCAATTCGGCGTCGATGCGTTGTGTGACCCGTTGCAGAATGTCGTGTGAGAGTTGATCGATTTGTTGATCGGATAACTGCTGCAAAAAATCGCCAGCTGACGTCGTTGCGGTGGGCGGCTTGATTGCGTCGGCCTGTGTCGCCAGTCCCTCCACCGGTTGATGCGGGCCCCGTTGCGGTGCATCAACCAAATCCGTCAAGATTGGAATATTGCGGCCGTCCGGCTCGACGCTGCGTTTGCCGACCAGTGCATCAACTTTGCTGGCCAACTCATGCGCCGCACTTTTATCCTGATCCATTATTTGTCCGTTGCCATATCCAGATTCTGAATTTCAAAACCACGTGATTTATAAAATTTCGAGCGTTCGCGGGCGCAGTTGCGATCATGCTCATCCATCGAAACAATTTCCCGCAAAAATTCAAAGCGGGTGAAATAAGGCGGTGGATCGTCCGCCAGATTTAGCAAGGCATCGTGATGTGGCAGGGTCGAGTTCGCGTTGGCAATCACTACCGGTGTCGCCGCCGCCAAGGTGTGATCTGCCCGCACATGGGGAACAAAGGACAACTGCGAAAACGTCCACAACTGCCGATCAAATTCACTTGCCGTTGATTCGTCCGGGGCAAATACAATCAGCCGCATGCCGCTATCGTAGGCCTTCTTGGCGAGTTTGCAGGCAAACGCGATTTTGTGGTCTACATTAAAAAAAAACTTTACTTCTGTCATGGCCGCCATTGTTGTTGACAAACTGTGGCAATGCGCATCGCGGGATGCACATCGCCACCGTGAAAAGGCTTACACGCCGGCACGTTTCATCAAAAATTTCGCCAGCAACGGTACCGGACGACCGGTGGCACCTTTGTCTTTACCGGAGACCCACGCAGTACCGGCGATATCCATATGCGCCCATTTGTATGCTTTGGTAAAGCGCGCGAGGAAACAAGCCGCAGTGATCGAGCCGCCGGCTCGGCCGCCACTGATGTTTGGAATATCGGCGAAGTTTGACTTCAACATTTCGTCGTATTCTTCGCCCATTGGCAACAACCAGGCTTTGTCGTGCGCAGCGTTGCCTGCGGCCACCAATTCAGCACCCAATTCATCGTTATTGGAAAAAATACCGGATGTGAAGTGGCCGAGGGCAATGACCATCGCACCAGTCAACGTTGCCGCGTCAACCACTACTTCCGGCTTAAATCGCTCAGCAAACGTGAGTGCATCACACAAAATCAAGCGACCTTCGGCGTCAGTATTCAATATTTCCACCGTCTGGCCGGACATCGACGTGACCACATCACCTGGACGGGTTGCGTTGCCGCCCGGCATGTTTTCGCAGGTCGGCACCAGCATCACCACATTCATTGGCAACTTTGACATGCCGACAAATTTCATCGTGCCGATCATGGCAGCGGCGCCGCCCATGTCGTATTTCATTTCGTCCATCTCAGCGGATGGCTTGATGGAAATACCACCGGTGTCAAAGGTAATGCCCTTGCCAACCAGTACCACCGGCTTGGCACCTTTCTTGCCACCCGCGTGTTCAAGAATAATGAATTTCGGTGGCAGGTCAGAGCCTTTGGATACGGCCAACAGCGTATTCATGCCAAGGCGGAGCATGTCCTTTTTTTCCAAAACAGTGCATTTAAACTTGTATTCCTTGGCGAGTTTTTTGGCGGTGTCAGCCAAATACGCCGGTGTGGCAATGTTCGGCGGCAAATTGCCAAGCTCTTTGGTCAATTGCATGGCTTCACCAATGGCTTCACCCGTCTTGATGGCCGCTTTCAACGTTTTTTCGTCAGCCTTGCCATCGAGATGAAAGGCCATGGCCTTGCCGACAAATTTACTATCGGATTTTTTGGTTGCAGTGTAGCGATATGCTGCATCAATCGCCGCAATGACGGCGCGCTCGACCTTGTGGGCCAAATCTTTGCTCATTTTGGTATTAAGCGGCAGGGTGACATCGGTCACCGCCGTGGATTTGAGGGCTTTGAATGCGCCGGTAATGGCTTTGCAAAAGCCGTGTGTGCCGTAGGTAGCTTCGTCACCCAAACCGACCAGCAGCACGCGCTTGGCGTTGACACCTGGCAATTGATGCAACATCAAGGTGCTGCCAATTTTTCCGGAGATATCACCGGATGCAGCGGCAGCGGCGATCGCGCCATTGGCGGCTTTGTCGAGGGTGGCGGCGGTCGACGCCAATTTCTTGGATTCCCACATACCAACGATCAGGCAATCGGTCTTTAGTTTAGAGAGGTCGCCGCTGGTTATGCTGAATTGCATGTTGTTTCTCCTAAAAAATCTGTGGTCTGTCAAAAACGCCTCATGCCGGGATCGGAGCCGATGTGGCCGACGGGTCCCAAAAGGACAAAAGGCGGGATCGTAAACCGAAATTATCGCTTGTTGCGGGGCTCCGCGTCAAAACTAGCCAAAGTTACGGTCATTTTTTTGTTGACGGCCGCCGATCCGCTTTATCATTGCAAGTCGGCAAATAACCCATAAATTTTCCTTTGCACATCTTCCAACGCAGTCTGACCCGCGAATTCACCTCTATTGGCATCAGTGTGGTGAGTGTTTTGATTGCGATTATTGTCACCCATCAGCTCATTAACTTTCTTGGGCGTGCAGCCTCCGGCGCGGTTGAGCCAGAGGCGGTGTTGGCGCTGATTGGTTTTGCTCTGTTGGCCTATTTGCCGGTGTTGTTGGCGCTGGCATTATTTGTTTCGGTGCTGGTGGCGCTGTCACGCAGTTATCGCGACAGCGAAATGGCGGTTTGGTTTTCGTCCGGGTTATCCATTGCCGCCTGGGTCAGGCCAGTATTGAGTTTTGGGGTACCAATCGCCTTGGTCACCGCGCTTTTGAGTACCGTATTGACCCCCTGGGCATTCCAACAAAGCGCGGAATACCAACGAATTTTGCGTAATAAGGACGACGTTGCCCGCATCGCACCCGGCAGTTTTATCGAGGCGCGTGGTGCCGACCGGGTGTTTTTTGTTGATAACAGCTCGACCGGTGCCACCCGGGTCAATAACGTATTTGTGCAATACAATCAAAACAATCGATTTGGTGTGGTGGTTGCCGAAAAAGGTGCGACCGAAATAGCGCCAAATGGCGACAAATTTCTGGTTTTGTCCAATGGCCGTCGGTACGAAGGCACGCCGGGCGCACTCGATTTCCGGATTATTGACTTCGCCGTGCAGAAACTGCGCATTGAAACTCAGCAGTTAGGAATCGAAACACCCAGCAACAAACAATTGTCCACTTTCGCGTTGATGCGCGAGCCGACTCCTGAACGCATCGCCGAATTACATTGGCGTCTTGCCTTGCCAGTCGCCGCGCTTATTTTGGCGTTAATGGCGATCCCGCTGTCGTTTGTGAACCCCCGCTCCGGGACGTCGTGGAGCAGTGTGCTGGCGGTAATGGTGTTTTTTCTGTATTACAACGTGTTATCCATTTTCCAAGTCTGGACCGCGCAAGGCCGCGTGCCTGCTTGGATTGGCCTGACACCAGTCCATATCGGTATGGTGCTGATCCTTGGCGCGCTGTTTTTTAAGCAGCTGTTTGGCTTTCGTTGGTTAATCCTCGCTAAAAAGTAGTTTGTCGCCAAAAAGTAGTTTTGGCAATAGGTGGGGCGGTGCGCTAAAATGGCGGCTTGGTTTTTGCAGTCGATTGTTTTTCCGGCGAGAGATTGGATCGGTGAATGAGCGGCTCGGTCGTCCGGTCACACGCCAACAGTGTTTGATAAGCTGAGTTGTAGGGTGGGCAGGGGTCATTTGCCCACGCCGATGGAAGGCAATTCGTTCTGGCGTTTTTGTAGTCCGGTCACACGCCAACAGAGTTTGAATAGAAGTATTTCCAGCAGGAATGTGGAGAGGTGGATGAGTGGCTTGGTCGTCCGGTCACACGCCAACAGTGTTTGAATAGAAGTATTTCCAGCAGGAATGTGGAGAGGTGGATGAGCGGCTTGGTCGTCCGGTCACACGCCAACAGTGTTTGAATAGAAGTATTTCCAGCAGGAATTAGGAGAGGTGGATGAGCGGTTTAAGTCACACGCCTGGAAAGCGTGCGTAGGTTCATAGCCTACCGCGGGTTCGAATCCCGC
>JANPNU010000508.1:0-9645 GCA_031427615.1 Burkholderiales bacterium | reverse complement strand
ACCCGAAGGGGACCACGCTCTCGCTCGAGCGGCGGCAGAGCTTGGTGCGGCTCACCCGCGATGCATGCAGTAAATTGGCAATTTTCTCGCCTGCCACGGTTTGCACCCAGTCAAAATGTGTTGCCGCGAGCTTGGCCTTGTTGCTTTGTAACGGGCCGATCAAATGCCATTGAATAATTCCGTCAACTTGGTCGATCCGTAAGTCGGCGAGCGCAGTGATTTTTTCAACCGACTCCTGCACGTAATTTTCACCAAAATGTCGCAGGCCGTTCAAAAAGGCGTGCTTAATGTCGCCAATTGGGCGGGTTTTTGAGACGGCGACCAACAAAACGCCCCCGTCAAATCGACCGACACGTCCCGCAATCGCGGCAGCCACTGCCGCCTTGACGCTTTCCGCGCCCTGTCCGTCTTGCAAGTTTTGGTCAATTGGGAACATAATCAATCACATACAGAAGTGTAATTTTGAGAGAGAAAAGTATAAATGGAAATAGCCGAACTGCTGGCCTTTGGGGTCAAAAACAAAGCATCTGACTTGCATCTGTCGGCCGGTTTGCCACCGATGATTCGTGTTCACGGCGACGTTCGACGCATCAATGTGCCAGCGTTAACCCATGAAGAAGTGCACGGCATGGTGTATGACATCATGAACGACGGTCAGCGCAAACAGTATGAAGAAAATTTGGAGTGTGATTTTTCATTCGAGATTCCAAATTTGGCGCGTTTCCGGGTAAATGCCTTTAACCATCAACGTGGTTCAGGTGCGGTGATGCGAACGATTCCATCAAAAATTCTTTCGCTGGAAGAACTGAACGCGCCAAAAATTTTTGGCGAAATCGCCAATCAGCCGCGCGGCATGGTGTTGGTCACGGGCCCAACCGGCTCTGGTAAGTCAACAACACTTGCCGCCATGGTGAACCATCTCAATGAAAATGAATATGGACATATTTTGACGGTTGAGGATCCGATTGAATTTGTGCACGAGTCGAAAAAATGCCTGATCAATCAGCGTGAAGTTGGTCCGCATACCTTGTCGTTTAACAATGCGCTGAAGTCGGCCTTGCGGGAAGATCCGGACATTATTTTGGTGGGTGAAATGCGCGATCTGGAAACAATCAAACTCGCCATGACCGCGGCCGAAACCGGTCATTTGGTATTTGGCACGTTGCACACGTCCTCTGCCGCCAAGACGGTTGACCGGATCATCGACGTTTTCCCTGCTGCGGAAAAAGAAATGGTTCGCGCCATGTTGTCCGAATCATTACGTGCGGTGATCTCGCAGACGTTGTGTAAAACCAAGGACGGACAGGGGCGCGCCGCTGCGCATGAAATCATGATTGGAACGCCGGCGATTCGCAATTTGATTCGCGAAGCCAAGATTCCGCAAATGTATTCGGCGATACAAACCGGTCAGGCGATTGGGATGCAGACCATGGATCAAAATCTGGCCGATCTGGTGCGCCGCAATATTATTTCAGTCGCCGAGGCGCGTAATAAAGCGGCCAACAAAGAAGCGTTTAACTAAGGACAGCCTGACGGCGCCCAAAGGATAGGCAATGGAACGAGAACAAGCGTTAAAGTTCGTACACGAGTTGTTGCGGGCCATGATTGCGAAAAAAGGTTCCGATCTTTTTATTACGGCCGGTTTTCCACCCGCTATAAAAATAGACGGCAAGATGACACCCGTCTCACAATCAAGTTTGTCGCCGGTTCACACGGGCGAAATCGCCCGTTCGATCATGACCGATAAACAAACGGCCGAATTTGAAGCGACCAAGGAGTGTAACTTTGCGATCGCGCCAAGCGGAATCGGTCGCTTTCGTGTGAATGCGTTTTTGCAGCAGGGGCGTATTGGTCTGGTCATGCGTACCATTACCACGACCATTCCCAAGATGGATGACCTGAATTTGCCTGCCGTATTGAAAGATGTTGCCATGACCAAGCGTGGCTTGGTGATTATGGTGGGGGGCACCGGCTCTGGCAAGTCGACCACGCTAGCGGCGATGATTGGTTATCGCAACGAAAATAGCTACGGGCACATCATTACGATTGAAGATCCGGTTGAATACGTGCACGACCATAAAAATTGCATCATCACCCAACGTGAAATTGGCGTGGATACCGACAGCTGGTTTGCCGCGCTTAAAAACACGCTGCGGCAGGCACCGGATGTTATTTTGATCGGTGAAATTCGTGATCGGGAGACCATGGATTACGCCATTGCCTTTGCCGAAACCGGTCACTTGTGCATGTCGACCCTGCACGCCAATTCGACCAATCAAGCATTGGATCGAATCATCAACTTCTTCCCGGAAGAGCGGCGCCATCAATTGTTAATGGATTTGTCTCTGAATCTGAAGTCGTTTGTATCCCAGCGTTTGATTCCGAAAAAAGAGGGCAAGGGTCGGGTAGCCGCCATTGAAATTTTGCTCAACTCGCCGTTGATTCAGGATTTGATTTTTAAGGGCGAGGTGCATGAAATCAAAGAAGTCATGAAGCGCTCGCGTGAGATCGGCATGCAGACTTTTGATCAAGCGTTGTTTGATCTTTATGAGGGCGACTTTATTTCTTATGAAGACGCGCTGCGTAATGCCGATTCGCTGAATGATTTACGTCTGAAAATCAAGCTCGAGGGCAAGTCCTCAAAAGACCGCGATTTGGCGGCGGGCCTGGAACATTTGGAAATCGTTAAATAAGCTCTTGTGCCGCCAAAGGCCGGTTTATCGGTCGCAGTCAGACCAGTGATGAAAGGGCGCGCAGTAGCGCGCCGATTACGCCGACAACCAGCGCCACCAACGTAATTGCCAGTGTGGGTCCGTAGCTGGGAATGCGATGTAAATTGTTTTTCATGATGTGCTCCATTGGTAAGTTGTGCGTTTCATTCAGCACAATTGAAGTATGGAAGCTGACGGCGTGTTTAACTTGAATAAATCTGCCGTATTGTTGAATAAACTGGCTGACTTGTTAAATAAATCGACCGCTCTGCCGCGTTCGGTTATGCTGTGGTTAGATGATCACCACACCACCCAAAATTCATATTTACGCTTGGCCGGACCGGTTTCTTTATCTGGGTCCAAGCGCCAAAACCACATCACATCGCAATCATGCCGCAACTTGGTTGGTTGCGAGTGAAGGTGTGTTACGGGTAAATCTGGCGTCCGGCGAGGTGCTGGAAAACGAAATTATTTTTGTGCCATCGGAAACGGCGTTTGCGACCGAGCAAGCCTCGACATTGATCGCGGCTCTTTATTGGGAGCCAGAAAGCGCCAGCTTCAAACGCGCGGCGGAGCAATTTGATGCAAACAGCGCGCGCGCCTTTAAATGCCCGATGGGTAACCTTAAGGAGCGCGACGCCCTTTATTCCGCAACCATGACTCTGGTGGATGCCGACAAACTGTTGGCATCGGTATTTGGTTTGAGCATCCTTGACGATCATGCAATAAACATTACCGATAAGCGTATCGCCTCTGCGCTGCAATTTTTGCGTGAGGCCCCGCACGCCTATGACAGTATTGATGCCCTGGCCGATCGCGTCCATCTTTCGTCCTCGCGATTTGCACACCTTTTCAAGCAAATGGTTGGTGTGCCGGTGCGTCGTTACGTGCTTTGGCAAAAAATGCGCCGGGCATTTGACTTGGCCATGGCGGGTGAATCCCTGACCTCGGCGGCTCTGTCAGCGGGCTTTGCGGATTCGGCCCACCTTTCGCGCACGGTTCGCTCTATCATGGGGGTGGCTCCGGAATTTCTATTCCGTCATCGAGACCGATTGGTTGTTCATCAATAAGGTTGGTTGCGTGGTTACGTGGTGGTGATCGGCTTGTAAATTCCGACACGTGCAGTGCGGCCTGCCGTGGTGCCAAACGCTAACTTGCGTTCACTGCGGGGGTTTCGGCGCCGCCCACTTCCGGGCGCCGATTGCTACCGGCAATGATTTTGTACTCGTAAAGCCGACATTCTATTTTGCCGTTGAATAGCGGAATTTTTTTGCTGGTGCTGAGCCGGATTCCCTTCGGCAAATTGGTATCGCCGGAGAAAAAATATGCCCGCCAACCGGCAAATTTTTGTTTTAACAAATCGCCGAGCTTCGGATATAACTCCGCCAATTCTTCGGCATCACTCAGTCGATCGCCGTAAGGTGGATTGGTCACCAGCACGCCAGAATCAGTTGGCGCCGATATTTCCAATATATTGGCCTGTTTTAATTGCACACAATCACCCAAGCCGTTGGCGACCAGATTTTCACGGGCAAATTTAAGTTGTTCGCCGTACATATCGGAACCAAATATGTGCGAAATTGTGCGCGGTTTTTCATTGTTGCGGGCGTGATCCACAATTTCCCGCCAAATGTTGTTGTCAAAGTTTTTCAACTTTTCGAGCGCATAAGCACGCACTTGGCCGCCGGATAGACCGGGTGCAATATTGAGGGCCATTTCGGCTGCTTCAACTAAAAAAGTACCGCTGCCACACATGGGATCAAAAAAAGCGTCATCCGGCTGCCATCCGGACAGCGCAATAATCCCCGCCGCCAGATTTTTTTTGAGCGGTGCCTCACCGGTGTGATCACGGCGACCGCGCTTGAATAGCGGTTCACCGGAAAGGTCAATGTAGAGCGTACATTCGGTCGGACTCAGAAACGCGTGAATACGCACATCGGGTTCACGAACCGCAACGGACGGTCTTTTGTCCATCACTTCGCGGAATTTGTCAGCAATGGCGTCTTTGATGCGCAGGGTGACGAAGTCAAGGCTTTTAACCGGTGAGCGTTGCGCATTGACTTCAACCTTGATGGTGCGGGAAACGTCGAACCACGAGGTCCACGCCAGCAAGAAAGCCGCATCATATATATCGTGTTCGTTTTGATAAGAAAAATGTGCAACCCGCCACAACACGCGGGTGGCGATGCGCGAATGCAAATTTGCGCGATAAGCAGCCGCCCAATCTCCTTGAAACGTCACGCCCGCGTCGGCCGGAACAATTTGAACGGCACCACAGGCATTGAGCTCGTTGACCAGCGCCGCAGCCAATCCGCGTGGACAAGGACAAAAAAAAGTTTCCAATTAGGTTCCGATATTCAGACTAAAACGGCTTAACCACGACCAGCACAACAATGCCGATTAGCGCGGGTAAAGCCGGAATTTCATTGAGCCAACGATAAAACACGTGGCCATGTTGATTGCGGTCGTTCTTAAAATCCACAATTAATTTGCCCAGGTAAAAATGATGGGCGACAAGTACCGCCACCAACCATAGTTTGGCGTGCATCCATCCCGAGCCCCGACCGATACCATAATCAACCCAGAGCCAGACCCCCAGGCCGATGGTCAATATCATCGAGGGCAGCATGATGCCGTAATAGAGTTTGCGCTCCATCACTTTGAAGCGCTCTTTTGAAATCGTATCCTCGGCCAGCGTGTGATACACAAATAGACGCGGCAAATAGAAAATGCCAGCGAACCACGCGACCATAAATACAATGTGAAAGGATTTTATCCAGAGCATGACTAGGCCAAATAATGTTGCAGCGCTGCGCGGTAGCTGCCTTGCGCACGCATGATGACTTCACAAAATTCCCGCACCGCGCCCTGTCCGCCGGATTGTTTGGTTACGTAGTCAACCCGTTTTTTAACGTCTGCCGGCGCATTCGGCACACAGGCGGAAAATCCGCAATGCAAGAGAATGGGCAGATCAACAATATCATCGCCGATTGATGCGGTCTCGAGCGGCGCAAACTTGGTTTTCTGACAGAGTTTCTGAAAGGCAACGGCTTTGTTTTCAACGCCCATCATCAGGTGTTTGATACCCAAGTCACGTGCCCGTTTTGCCAAGGCCCTGGATGTGCGGCCGGAAATAATCGCCAGTACCACGCCGCTTCCGGCAAGCATCTTCAGGCCATGACCGTCGAGCGAATGAAACACCTTTAATTGCTCGCCATTGGCGCCATAAAAAAGGCGGCCGTCCGTTAATACCCCATCGACGTCCAGGATCACCAGCTTGATTTTGCGCAATCGCGCGGTAAGTGATTGGTTGATCATCACAGTACGCCGGCTCGCATTAAATCAAGTACATGTACGGCACCCACCAATTTATTGTGATCATCAACCACCAATATCCCGGATGATGCGATCTTGAAGCGTTGCATAGCGTCGGCGGCCTCCACCGCGAGTTTTTCGGCGGTGATTGTTTTTGGTGCACGGGTCATGACGTCGCGAACATACATGTCACGAATATTGTTGTGGGTTTCCAGTGCACGCCGTAAGTCGCCATCACTGAATACCCCCGCCAAGGTAAGGTCGGCGGCCACCACTGCGGTCATGCCCAGGCCTTTTTTTGACATTTCCAAAATCGCGTCGGTTAGCCGGGCGTCGTCATGCACGATCGGCAGCCGGTCACCGGTCACCATGACATCGGCAACGTGTACCAGCAAGCGCCGACCAAGTGAGCCGCCGGGGTGATGCATCGCAAAGTCCTCTTCAGCAAACCCACGGGCGTCAAGCAAAGTCACGGCCAAAGCATCACCGAGCGCAAGAGTTGCCGTGGTGCTGGCTGTGGGTGCCAGATTCAGAGGGCAGGCCTCTTTGGCAACGGCGGTGTCGAGGTGAACGGTGGCGGCTTGCGACAGGGTGGATGCGGCCCGACCCGTCATGGCGATGATCGGGGTGCCACGCCGCTTGAGCTGCGGCAATAGTTTGATGATTTCATCGGTTTCGCCGGAGTTTGATATGGCAATCACCACGTCGTCGCGGGTGATCATGCCCAAATCACCGTGTGAGGCCTCGCCTGGATGCATAAAAAAAGCCGGTGTACCGGTTGAGGCGAGTGTGGAGGCAATCTTGCAGCCGATGTGGCCACTTTTACCCATGCCCGTCACCACCACGCGCCCCTTGTTTTCTGTCACGTCGAATATTAATTTATGCGCGGCGATAAAGGCGTCGCCTAGTGTGTCGGACAACGCGCGGACTGCGTCCGCTTCAATTTGCAGAGTCTCTCTGGCCAGTGCCAGTGTTTTTGTAATATCTGCGACGTTGCGGGAAGGTATGATGTTAGCCATGCGCTATTTTATGCGTCCCGCGCAGTTTTACCAAGCCAAACCAATCTGGTCGCCATTTCATCTTTCTTATGCACGAGTCAACACTTTCATTGGTTGTCATTTTGCTCGCCACGGCTGTGGTGACGGTGGTGTTGTTTCGCAAATTGCAATTGCCGGCCATTCTGGGCTATTTGATTGTGGGTATCGTGATTGGCCCGCACGCGACTGCGCTGGTGCCGGACAACGAAGGTACCCGTTATTTGGCTGAGTTTGGCGTGGTGTTTTTAATGTTTTCGATCGGACTCGAGTTTTCAATTTCGCAATTGGTGGCGATGCGTCGTATTGTGTTTGGTTTTGGCGCCGCACAGGTCGCGTTGACCATGGTGATTGTTGGTGTGTTGGCGCTGGTTGGCGGACACCCGTGGCAAACCGGGTTAATTGTTGGTGGTGTGTTGGCAATGTCATCAACGGCCATTATTTCAAAAATCCTTGCCGAACAAGCCGCGTTGCATTCTGCCCACGGCAAACAAACCATGGGGGTATTGCTGTTTCAGGATTTGGCGGTGATTCCGCTGCTGGTTCTGGTGCCGGTATTGGGACTGCCCACCGAGGCCATGTTATCGATGGTTGGTATTACGTTATTAAAGGCGATGGCGGCATTGGCGGTGATCCTATTTTTGGGGCAACGCTTGATGCGGCCCTTGTTTCATTTGGTCGCTGCACAAAAATCATCGGAACTGTTTGTTTTAACGGTGTTGCTGGTCACCCTCGGATTGGCGTTGGCGACCGAAATGTCCGGACTGTCGCTGGCACTGGGTGCGTTTTTAGCCGGCATGTTGATTTCCGAAACCGAATACCGATATCAAGTCGAAGACGACATCAAGCCGTTTCGCGACGTGCTGCTTGGCCTGTTTTTTATCACCATCGGCATGTTGCTCAATTTTGGCGCCATGTGGGCGAATTTTGGTTTTGTGATGTTGGTGCTGGCCGGATTGCTGGTCATCAAATTTCTGGTTGTGTTTGGCTTGAGTCTGGTCTTTAAAAGTGAACGCGCCGTTTCGTTGCGGGTGGCGTTGGTGTTGGCACCGGCTGGCGAATTTGCCTTTGTGTTATTGGCCGTGGCGGATAAATCCAAGGCATTGCCGGATCACGTTTTGCAAATTGTGTTGGCCGCGGCGATTATTTCGATGTTGATGTCGCCGTTGGTATTTAAATACATGGAAAAAATTGTCCTGTATTTTGTCAGCGCCGAATGGGAAATGCGGGCCGTCCAATTGCAGCAACTGGCAGTCCATTCAATGAAAAAAAGGGGCCATGTCATCATCGCCGGTTACGGACGTTCCGGGCAAAGTCTGGCGCGCTTTCTGGAGCAGGAAAATATTCAGGTGATCGCACTGGATGCCGACCCGATGCGGGTTAAACAAGCCGCAGCGGCGGGCGACTCGGTCATGTTTGGTGATGCCAGCCGACGTGAGGTGTTGATTTCGGCGGGACTCGCGCGTGCCTCGGCGCTGGTCGTGAGTTTTGCAGATACCCGCAAGGCGTTAAAAATTATCGCGCATGCGCGTACCATGAAGCCGGATTTGCCGGTCATTGTGCGAACCTTTGACGACAGCGACGTTGAAAAGCTCAGACATGCTGGTGCCGATGAAATTGTCGCCGAAGTGATCGAAGGCTCGTTGATGCTGGCGACCCAGACCATGCTGCTGCTGGGCACACCGTTGAATCGGGTGTTGGCGCGGCTGCGCACGGTGCGTGGTGAGCGATATAAGCTCATGCGTGGGTTTTTCCCTGGTGCCACCGATGAAGACGATGGCGGGCTCGATTACGATCAACCACGCTTGCAGTCGATCATGATTGACACTGGTGCGGCGGCGGTTGGCAAAACGCTGCTTGATCTGGATGTCGGGCAGGCAGGGGTTTTTCTCACCGCTCTGAGGCGCAACGGCGTGCGGCAGATTGCGCCCCCGCCCCAAACTCAGCTACAGCCGGGGGATGTGTTGATATTGAACGGTTCGTTGGAAAATCTGGCCAGGGCAGAGATGCTGATATTGCAGGGGCGTTGAGCGTTGAGCGTTGGGAGTTGGGGGTTGAGGGTTAGTGGTTGGGTGTTGGGTGTTGAGTGTTGGGCGTTGGGCGGCTTGCTGAATTTCTCGAACCCCAATTAATGTATGACCGAAAGTCGGGCACTTCTCCCTTTGCAAAAGGGAGATTGAGAGGGATTTGATTTTGTTAGCCCAGACAGCCCAGGATTTGTAGGGTGGGCAGGTTTTATCTGCCCACGCGTTGATGATTTTTGCGTAGGTACGCCAAATGCGGCTTTGCCCAACCACCCACGAACCATGAATTTTTATGCGGCACCTTTAAAGCTTGTCATCCCGAGCGCAGCCGAGGGATCTCATCCAATTGACTCATGAAGAAATAGTTTTGCGGGATGAGATTCCTCACAAAATGCCGTTCGGAATGACAGTGATTTTTTTGTGGTACCGCCAAGAGTGACCATCGCGAGCCGTTCGGAATGGGCGGCCCGCAGTTCAGTGGGGCGTGGGCGGACGAGTTCTGCGCATGGCGGGCTGTGGGGGCGCGGGGGCGGGCGAGACGCTGGCCCTGCTGAGGATGGG
>JANPNU010000507.1:0-4120 GCA_031427615.1 Burkholderiales bacterium | reverse complement strand
TTCATTGGTGGCAGGCTTTGCCAAATGCGTTTGCCGTATGGTTTGTCGACCAGTCGATTGTCACCAATCATCAACACCCCCCGATCACGCTCATCACGAATCAATCGACCGGCACCTTGTTTTAATGTAATGGCGGCGTGCGGCACTTGGTAATGCATAAACGCGTTACCACCGGCCGCGTCAATCGCGGCAATCCGCGCCGCCAACACCGGGTCATCGGGTGACGCAAACGGCAATTTATCAATTACCACCACTGACAATGCATTGCCTTTGACGTCCACGCCTTCCCAGAACGACTGGCTAGCAACCAGCACCGCATTGCCGAGTTTACGAAATCGCTCGAGCAATTCGGTGCGGGTGCCTTCCCCCTGCACCATCAACGGGTAATCGAAGCCACGCGCTTCGAATTTTTCCTTGAGCATGTCATAGGCGCGATCCATTGCCTTGAGCGAGGTAAACAACAAAAACGTGCGGCCCCCAGCCGCTTCAATCAACGGCAACGCGGTATCAACAATGGCTTCGGTATGTTGGGGTGTATTCGGTGCTGGCAAATTTTCCGGCAAATAAAGCAATGCCTGCGTTTGAAAATTAAATGGCGACGCCCAAAATGCGGTCTCTATCTTGTTGGTCTTTTCATTAAAAGCGTCATCAACATCGTCGGCCCCGGTGTCACCCAAATCCAGCAGCCCCATCTCTGTTTGATAATGTCCAAAGTCTCCTTTCACCGCGAGGGTGGCAGACGTAAAAATCCAGGCGCGTTTTTGAGCAAACACCTGCTTGTGAAAAATATTGGCAATCGACAACGGGGTCAAATGAAACGCGAGGGATTGTGAAAACGCTTCCGCCCATCGTACATAGCCTTCAATCGATTTGTCCTGCCAGCTCGCCATACGTTGCGCGAATTCATCGGCGCGTTCCATACAATTGGCAAGTTCCTGGGCACGATCAGCCTGACTCTCAAGCAAGGCACGTAATTCCGCCAACGCCTGTTGCGCATCGGTGTAGGCGTCGGCAAACCCATCGCGCGAGCAAACGACCTGCCCCGGCAACTTGGCAAAATCTTCCGACACCGATAAACGCAAATCGCGCGCCGCCAAATCCAACACCCCCGCGCCTTCCTGCAAATCCTTGAAGTCCGCAGCGTGCTGAATGCCCATCAAGCGGGTATCACGCGCCAGCTCAATCAGTTGGGAGGTCGACACCGACTCACCAAAAAACAGGGTGGCGGTGGACGGCAACTGGTGGGCCTCGTCAAAAATGACCGTATTGCATGCCGGCAACAAATCCTGCGCGCCGTCATCCTTCAACACCAGATCGGCAAAAAACAAATGATGATTGACCACCACCACTTCGGCATCCATTGCCTTTTTGCGCGCCTTCATCACAAAACATTCTTCGTAACGACTACATTGTGAACCCAGACAATTTTCGCGGGTGGAGACGGCGTGATTCCACGCGCCTGCTCGTTCCGGCACATCCGCTAACTCGGCACGGTCCCCAGTCCCGCCGCCATCGAGGCTGCGGTTGGCAAAACGTTTGATGATTTGAATGTATTTGATGTCTTCACGGCTGGTAAACCGGCCATCCACTGCCGCCGCCTCCAGATGGTGCAGACAAACGTAATTTGCGCGTCCTTTCAGCAGGGCAATGCTGACCGGGATGCCGAGCGCATCAATCACGGTTGGGATATCGCGATGAAAAAGTTGATCCTGCAAGGTCTTAGTGCCAGTGGAAATCACCACCTTGCCGCCCGAGCGCAACGCCGGAACCAGATAGGCAAAGGTCTTACCGGTGCCGGTACCGGCTTCGGCGATCAACACCCCAGCACGATTGATGGTGGCTTCGATTTTTTCAGCCATTTCGATTTGTGAATCGCGATGGCGAAAATCAGGAATTCGGCTGGCCAACGGCCCGCTCGGGCCAAACAAATGGGCGAGATCGGATTGCGACATCAGTTGCTAACTCTCTTGTCTGCTATTGGGGGGCGAATGGTGATCCATATAACAAGCGATCCACGCCAGCGCGAGCAACACCATAAAGTACATGGTGTTGGCCGGAATCTGCAGATTAAAGTCGACGCTGGAGTGAATCATGATGGCGAGAATACCCATGATGGATGCAAACGATAGACCGCGCATGAGTGGATCGCGCCGCCGGGCATGTGCAATCAGCGCCACCACAAAACTCGACCCGACAATCACGCCCAGCCAGACAAAACCGATCACCCCGAATTCGGCGGCCATCTGCGCATAATCGTTGTGGGCATATTCGAAATAGCCAGCCATCACATCCTCAGTCCGATACTTCGGAAACACCACCTGCCATGCCCCGGCCCCAACACCAACAATCGGAAAGTCTTTGATCATCGCCATCGTGCTGGTGGTGGCGTCAAGCCGCTCCTCCACCGACTCCGATGCGCCCGTAACCGGCACCTCCTGACGGATGAGGCTGGTCTGCTCGATGCGTTGCGCGAGTTGCTCGACGCCAAACCATGAGCCGACGATAAAGATATCAATCGCAATCAGACTGACCAGCAACACGACCGTGCCGCGCGTGGCGTATCGTGAAAAGGCAATGCCAATCACGCCGGCGATCATGAGCGCAGCAAAAAACGCGGTATTGCCCATTCGGGAACGGGTGCTGACCAAGGCAATCACCATCACACACAACATCAGACGTAAGCGCATTTTTGGACTAAAAATCCATTCCAGAAAATTGCGCAACCGTTGTTTCCATGTGCCGGCGTTGCGATCACGAATGTCCGCAATCAACAAGCCAATGCCGAGCGCCAACGTCATTTCGAGAAAGCCCGCAAAGTGGTTGCGATTAAAATACGTGCTACTGGCCACCGTGCCATGAAACATTGGTGAACCAAACCAGGTGATGCGGACATTGTTTAGATGCATCAACACACCATACACCGCCAGCACCAACGCCCATACCACCAACACAAACACAAACTGCCGTGCGCGCTCGCGCGACGTGACCAACAGCAGCGTGACCACAAAACCGGCGACATAAGCCATGGATTTCAGAAAACCCGCCTGCCCCGCATGGGACTCCAAGGCGAGCGTGCGCCAGCCCGAATCAAATGCCAGCGTTTCACGATGCATTGCAGCGGTCGCTGGAGAAATGAGTGATATCACATCGAGCGGCAATGGAATGAGATACAGCAGCAAATAGCCCAACCAGCCGACTAACAACCAGACAAACCACTTCGCCTGCTTAAACACCGCACCCATCGCAACCCGACCAGTCGCGTAAGCAATACACCAAATGGCCAAAATAAAAAATACGCCAACCTCCATCACCGCAAAGGACCACGGCTCGACACTGCCAAGCGGGACTGGTAACCAACACAACAATAACACCCATAACCAAAACAAATGCCGTTCGATGTCGAACGGCTTGGTTTCGAAGCGTCGGCGGGAGGAGGATTTAAATAGCACGGGGTTGGACAGGAAAAAAGTACGCGGTCGGCGCAAAACGCGGTCATGCCCGTCATTCTAACGGGCTCGGCGGCAATTGGGATGTTTCAGTAAATCAGGCTGACAAGGATTGTCAGCCCGCACTGACGGGGGGGATTGGATCCGAGAAAGGTGTTGGCCGCTGCTTCGTATTGATTGATCCGACGAATAAACAGCGGGCACCCAAAGGTGCCCGTTGTTTTTTACGCGGCCCACTGCCGCGATGGGAGCAGCCGAGTAACACGCCTGATGGGTTCCTACCATTCGTCCCGACCATAGCCGAAACGACGGTTGTGCAGAGTGCAAGCGTACTGCCACCGCCGGCACCACCGAGAAAAACGGGCACCCGAAGGTGCCCGTTTTGCGGAATTACTTTCTTATGGACCCACCAACAAAAACATCGGCAGGCTCAACGACCCAATCAACTAACCCGTACAACCAGTCGGAACACGTACCGGTGACACCGAAGTACAAGGGACGCCACCGCCACCGCCACCACTACCACCTGACCCGGTACCGGTCGTGCCAGTCGTGCCAGTCGTGCCAGTCGTGCCAGTCGTGCCAGTCGTGCCAGTCGTACCAGTCGTACCAGTCGTGCCAGTCGTACCAGATGCTTGCGCGGCTGCGTTAACGGCGCTTTGTACAGTCGCACT
>JANPNU010000506.1:0-2226 GCA_031427615.1 Burkholderiales bacterium | reverse complement strand
GGGTCAAACAGCGTTAAGGCATCGACTTCGTTATCAAACATCGAAATGCGCAACGCCGATTCGTTACTTTCGGCCGGGTGAACATCGAGTGAATCACCGCGTACCCGAAACGTGCCGCGTTTAAAGTCCAATTCAGAGCGTGAGTACTGCATGGCGATCAGTTGTTTAATCAAATCCTGCGGCGATACTTTGTCGCCCTGCCGAACCATCATACGCATGTCGTAATAATCGGTCGGGTCACCAATACCGTAAATACACGAGACGGTCGCGACAATCACCGCATCCGGCCGCTCCAGCAGCGACTTGGTGGCAGACAAACGCATTTGTTCGATATGTTCATTGATCGATGAATCTTTCTCGATAAACAAATCACGCGACGGCACGTACGCCTCGGGCTGGTAATAGTCGTAATACGAAACAAAATATTCCACCGCATTTTCAGGGAAAAACTCCTTGAACTCAGCGTAGAGCTGTGCCGCGAGGGTTTTGTTTGGCGCCATCACCAACGCCGGACGGCCGAGTCTGGCAATGACGTTGGCCATAGTGAAGGTTTTGCCGGAGCCGGTCACCCCCAGCAGGGTCTGAAAAGCGAGGCCGTCGTTGATGCCCTCAACCAATTTGTCGATTGCTTGTGGTTGGTCGCCTGCAGGGGAAAACGGCTGATTGAGTCGGTAAGGCGAATTGGGAAACGTGACGATAGGCATGCCGTCATTTTATCAGTCGCACCGCGCCTCGCCTTCATCCGGCCATAAGTTTCTAAAAATCAATGCGCAATCCCGCCCTTACACCGCGCCCGGGCAGAGGTGCAAAGCCGCGAATGGTATCAATGGAAGTGGCGTTGAATGCACGCGCATTGGTCAGATTGGTGCCGCGCAGAAAAACGCTCGCGGTAATGCGCGTGCCGAGAGTGAAATTGACCTGTGCCGATGCGCTCAACAACGTGTAGCCAGGCGTGGCCCCAAACGAGTCCGCCTGCGGCACCCGCTTTTGTTCATTGGCATGCATGATTTCCGTATTGAAAACAAACTGCTGCCAATCGACCGTTGCACCGATGGTCAAACGCACCGGTGATATTCGCGGCAGCGGCTCGCCATTGGTGCGGTCCTGCGCACGCACATAGTCAAATTTGGCGATCACATCAAATGTGTATGGACGGCTCGCGCTCCGCTCCAAAACCCGGTGCGCCACCTGTGCCTCCACGCCGGATAATTTGACAGACACTTGCTGATAGCGATATTCCGGCAACAAACCGGAGGTACACCCTGACTCAACAGAGGTGCCGTTACCGCAATCGCGCACGCTGATGGTGCCGCCACCATTACCGACATGATCACGCATCACCCCGCTGCGGCGCAGTGCCAAAAAGCTGCCAAATGACTGCATGAACAAAGCCACTTTTGCGTTCGACGGTCCGCTGACCCAATTAAATCCAACATCAATCGCCGTGGATTTTTCCTTGTCCAGTCCGCTATTTCCCAGCTCGAAGGCGGCCGTGGCGAGATGCGCGCCATTGGCAAACAATTCGTTGTAGGTCGGCGCCCGTTCGTTTAAGGCGATATTTACGGTGAACATCAGTTCGCGATTGAGCCGGTGCGACGCGCCCAACGATGCGCTACCAAGAGAAAACTGGCGCGCCGAAGCCGCACCAAATCGTGCAGGCGCATTGCCGACGGCACCGTCGGACTCAATACGACTTCGCTCAAGCCGCGCGCCCAATGCATACCGCGTCGCACCGTCAACGATTTCTTCATAGGCAAACACGGCATGATTGCGGGTTTTTGTTTCAGGCACAAACGCTTCTTCACCGACGGCTGAAAATCGAAAGGATTCACTCTGTAAACCAACCACCCCTTGCATCACACCTAACTTGACATGCTTGAGCTCCGCACGAATATCGTTGCCGGTATTCTTGAAGGTCGTACCGACGGAACCGTTTTCCAGCTCAATGTGTTTGTAATCACTGTGCGACGCCTTGACAAATACCCCATCGACAAATGACCCTGCGAGGCCACGCAGGTTTAATTCGGCAGCGGTGCGGGTTTGTCGCATATCAATGCGCACATCGGCTTCCGCAACGGTGCCGTAATTCGATTCGTATAACGATTGCGAAACACCGAAATTGCCCTTGCCGTTCAACAAACGAAAAGGAATCGCCCAACGTGCTGACCCGCCTTGCCTATCGGACCCACCTGACGCTGGAGCGGTATTTCCCCGAGCAGCGGCTGT
>JANPNU010000505.1:0-8647 GCA_031427615.1 Burkholderiales bacterium | reverse complement strand
CCACGCGAACAGCGCCAGCGACACGCCGATCACCACCACCAGAAACGCGAGGATAAAGGCACCTCGCGCCGGGTCAGTGGCGAAGGCATGCACGCTGGTCAAAACCCCGGAGCGCACCAGGAACGTGCCCAGCAGCGACATGGAAAACGCCATGATGGCCAGCAACACCGTCCAGCTTTTGAAGATGCCGCGCTTTTCGGTCACCGCCAGCGAGTGTATCAACGCGGTGCCGATCAGCCAGGGCATGAAGGAGGCATTTTCCACTGGATCCCAAAACCACCAGCCGCCCCAGCCCAATTCGTAGTATGCCCACGCACTGCCGAGGGCGATGCCGAGTGTCAGAAAAATCCACGCGGCGGTGGTCCACGGCCGCGACCAGCGCGCCCACGTCGCGTCGAGCTTGCCGCCGATCAACGCCGCCAGCGCAAACGCAAACGCCACCGAAAAACCGACATAACCCATATACAGCATCGGCGGATGGTAGATCATGCCCATATCCTGCAACAGGGGATTGAGGTCGCGCCCTTCGATTGCCGCCGGCCACACACGATCAAACGGGTTTGAGGTCATCAGCGTGAAAAGGAAAAAACCGATGGCAATCAGCCCCATCACCGCCAGCACGCGCGCGATCACTTCCTGCGGCAAATTGCGGCTGAACAGGGACACGGCATAAGTCCAGCCGGTGTGCATCACCAACCACAACAACAACGAGCCTTCGTGGGAGCCCCACGACGCCGTGATCTTGTAATACACCGGCAGTTGGGTGTTGGAGTTCGCCACCACGTTTTTTACCGAAAAATCGCTGGTGACAAAAGCATAGATTAGACAGGCGAAGGCAAGGGCCACAAACAAAAACTGTCCGGCGGCAAGCGGCCTGGCCAGCGCCATCCATTGCGTGTTGTTGCGGGCGGCACCGACCATAGGTACCGTGCCCAGCACAATGGCCAGGCACAGCGCGATGACAAGGGAGAAGTGGCCGAGTTCTGGGATCATTTGGTCGCTCTGATTTGGTGTTTTGGGGAACCGCCGATGGACGCCGATGAACGCCGATCAAGTCAAAAAAATACCGCTCTGCATGTTCTAACAATTACATGGAAATATTTGCATCAAAAACAAAAAAGAATTTCGCTTTTATCGGCGTTTTTCGGCGTCCATCGGCGGTTCCAAAAAAAACCCACGACTACTTCCCCGCCTGCGTCACCACCGACTTTTGCCCGGCGAATATTTTGCCATCAATCGGTTGGCCGGCTTGTTTGAGAGCTTCGGCGGCTTCCGGCGGCATGTAGTTTTCGTCGTGTTTGGCGAGCACTTCGGAGGCGCGGAATATGCCGTCCGCCGCAACCCGGCCCTGTGCCACCACGCCTTTGCCTTCCTTGAATAAATCCGGCAGGATGCCGGTGTAGGTGACGGGAATGGTTTTGGCGGTATCGGTGATCGAAAACCCCACGGTCAGGCCGTCCGTTTTGCGTTGCACACTGCCGACGGTGACCAAACCGCCGATGCGAAAGGTGCGATCCTTCGGTGCCTTGTCTTCGGCCACTTGCGTCGGGGTAAAAAAGAACACGCGGTTTTCTCGCAGCGCATTGACCACCAGGGTGGCGGCTGTGGCCAGGATGGCCGCGCCGATCAGCACCCACATGACCCGTTTTTGTCTTGGCTTCAACATCAGCGTCGCTCCTGTATTTGTTGCATCAGCACCTCATCGCGCACCTCGGCCTGCGCGCGGTTGACGCGCACCCTCACCATGATGATTTCGATCACCACACAGGCCAGAAACGCCCCAAACGAGCCCCACACATAAAAGCCGCGCCCGCCCATCGAGAGAAATTCTGCCCAGTTCACGGTGTGGTTTCCTTGATGTCGCGCACCCAGGCGTTGTTTTTTTCGCGCTCCAGAATAATGGCGCGCACCCGGCACAACGACATGGTGATGGCATACATCCAGCACGCCAGCGCCATCACCAGCATCGCCAGCAGCATGATCATCGCCATTTTGTTGCCCTGGGTGACCGAAACGGACGCCCCCTGGTGAAGCGTATTCCACCACTTCACCGAAAAATAAATAATCGGCACGTTCACCGAGCCGACCAGCACCAGCAGCGCACCGGCCTTGTCGGCGCGTTTTTTGTCTTCGATGGCGTTGATCAGGGCGAGATAACCCACATACAAAAACAGCAGGATCAGGGTCGAGGTCATGCGCGCATCCCACGCCCAGTAGGTTCCCCAGGTGGGACGCCCCCAGAGCGCGCCGGTCCACAGCGCCAGGGCGGTGAAAATGGCACCGGTGGGTGCCAACGCTTCCATCATCATCGACGACAAACGTGTTTGGTAAATGAGCGACAGCAGCGCATAAAACGCCATCACCAGATAAATAAACATGGCCATCCACGCGGTCGGCACGTGGATAAAGATGATGCGATAGACCTCGCCCTGCTGGAAATCCTCGGGTGCCACAAACAAACCCAGATACAGCCCGGCCACACACAGCAAAAACGCCAGCGTGCCAAACCACGGCACCAGTTTGCCAGCCAGCGGATAAAACGACGAGGGGGCGGAGTATTTGAAGATGTTCATTTCAATCCAGCTTTTAATCCAGTGAAATTTTGACAGCGGCGGCAACAGCAAACGGCACGCTGACCATGCCCGCCAGCGCCAACGCGGCCAGCAGCGACAAATTGGCGGCGGCATCCAGCCCGGTCATGGCGGATTCTACGGCACCCGCGCCAAATATCAGCACCGGAATATAAAGCGGCAACACCAGCAACGCCATCAGGATCGAGCCACCCCGCACCCCGAGCGTCAATGCCGCGCCCACCGCGCCCAACATGGTCAACACCGGCGTACCCAGCAATAGACCGGCAACCACCACCAGTAGTTCACGGCTGTCGAGCCCGAATTGCAGCCCCAGCAACGGCGACACCAACGCCACCGGCAAACCGGTCGTCAACCAGTGCGCCACCATTTTACCGGCACACAGGACGGGCAGCGGATAACGCGACAGCACCAATTGTTCGAGCGTGCCGTCGGTGTAATCCTGCTGGAACATGCGCGGCAGGGTGAGCAGCACCGCCAGCAACGCACACACCCACACCACCCCGGCGGCGATGCGTTTGAGCAACACGGTCTCGGGGCCGATGGCCAGCGGAAACAAACTCACCACGATCATAAAAAACACCAGCGCCTGCACCAATTCGCCCTTGGAACGCATGGCAAGCTTGAGATCACGCGCCGCCGCCACCCACAGGCCGCGCTCCGGGCTGGCCAATTCGGTTGGGGCCGGCAATGGCATCGACATGGGCAAGCTCATGTTGCCGCCTGTTGCATCACCAGCTCACGCACATTGCCCCGCAAAGGCAGCGTTAAATGGGTGGCGATCACCGCCAGCCCGCCACGCGCCAAATGGACATCGACGGTTTGCAAAAACAGCACCACGCCGGTTTCGTCGAGCGCGTTGGTGGGTTCATCGAGCAGCCACAGTGGGCGCTCGCTGAGCAGCAGCCTGGCAACGCTGATGCGGCGTTTTTGGCCTTGTGACAATTTGCGCGCCGCCACCCGCCGACGCGCCAGCAACCCAACCCGCTGCAGCGCATCCAGGTGCTGCGCACGGGTCGCATGAATCACATCCAGCGCCAATTGATCGGCGAGATTTTCCTCGGCGCTGAATTCATCCTTTAACGCATTGGCATGGCCGACGTAGAGTGTGGCCGCGCGATGCGCGGCCGACAGCGGCGGCTGTTCATCCATGAAAAATTCGCCGCCATCGGCCAGGACAAGCCCCGCCATCACCCGCAACAGACTGGTTTTGCCGACGCCATTGGGGCCACGCAAGATCAACGCCTCGCCCGCGTTGACGGCAAACGACAAATCCCGGAACAACGCGCGCTCACCACGAAACAGCGTGAGTGACCGGGCTTCGAGCCGCGCAATGGTCACTACGGCACGACCTTGTTGATGGTGACATTCACATTTGCCGCCGAAGGTTTGATTGCCTCGCTGGTGCCAAGCAAATCACCCGGCTGCAACTTGACGTCGCCTGCCTTCGACAGCCGCGCCTCAATAATCACCGCTGGAAACGACGACAAACTCATGGCGGGGCTCATCGCCATGGCGTCATTCAGGCTGAACACAAACGGCCACGTTGCCGGCGCCGGCACCCGCAATATCGCCAGCGGCATTTTCGGCCCCTCGCTCGCTCGCGCAAACACAAACAAGATGTCGCCCTTGGCGAGACTGGCCTTTAATTCCGGCGCGAGATGGATCTGGCCGGATACCACCTTGCCGGACACCGCGCCGACGGCAGGCTGGCCAGCGTCGGCGGTGGTGGCAGCGGCGGCGGCGGCCGGTGGCGCAAACGCCGGTTGGCCGGTTTTGATTTCGGCAATGATGGCCGTGACCTGTTTGAAATCGTCGGAATCCTTTGGCACCAGTGATTGCAATTTTTCCCAATGTTTCAGCGCGGCGGGCTTGTTGCCGGCGCGCATTTCAGCGGTGCCGGCCAAGGCCAGCGCCTTCATGTTGGCCGGGTCTGCCTTGAGCGCCTGGGCAATCAATGCACGCGGCTTGCCGTCAAATTTGCCCTCTTGCGCCATCACCTTGGTATCCGCATAGTCGGCCAACAATTGTGCATCATTGGGTGTCAACGCCGCCGCACGCGCAAACGCCTTGGCCGCCGCCGCGTATTGGCCGAGCGCATTTTGTGATCGCGCCAGCAAAATCCAGCCGCGCGGATCGTTCGGATTTTCCTCCATTTTTTTCGCCAGATTTTCCACCAGCGCCAGCACTTGCTTATCGGACATCGCCGCGTTCGGATCAGCTTGACCGCCTTGATCGACCGCGCCCGCTGAAGTGGGCGCTGCCATACCCGCCGCATCGTGTCCAAATTTGCCGCCCCACTGCGCGTAACCCAGCGCGGTACCCGCAACAATAAATGCAGAAATCACAAACCCAAGCACCCAAGCGGGTTTTGTGGCATTTTTGCCTGAAACAGGTTGCTCTGTCTGGATTTTTGCATCCAAATGAACCTCGCCGACCATGCGCCTGGCGAGCTCATCGAGCGCCTCGTCGCGCGCCGCTTCTGTCATCAACCCACGCAGAAATTCAGCTTCAATCTCGCGCCGCTGTAGACGAAACGCGTCCAGATTGGACGCCTCGGTCGAAACACCGGCCAAATCACCGGCGGCATGACCAACTTTATTGCGCATGATCGGCACCAAAATAAAAACCAATGCCAGCGCCACCATGATTGCAGCAATCACATAAAACATAAATTCACGCCAATGAGAAAAGGGCTTACATTATAGCCAGCCACACCCAGTCAAATCGAGCTTTGCGGTACTCAGCGTGGGCAATATTTGTTGCAATGAGCCGATCGCCGCTCGCAAATGCAAAAAACGTGCCGCATAACTGGAGAGTCAGGCATTTTTCGGTAGTGTCTCACATTGAATGTAACACCGCTTGAGGCGGGGAGGCCAAAATGCTACCCTTGCCGGATGCCTAAAAAAGATATCAATCAACTAGCCAAATTCCTCGTAGATCAAGCGACGGGGGAGGTTGCGCCCACGCCTGACCTAACAGGACGCGCCAAAGCGGGCCAAGCTGGCGGGCTAAAGGGCGGTGACGCTCGCGCAAAAAAACTGACCGCTAAAGAGCGGTCAGATATTGCAAAAAAAGCAGCGGCGAAGCGGTGGAAGACGACTGGCTAAAAGGGGAGACTCTTTTGCCCATAGATTTTTTCACTGATGTACTTTTCGTACTCTTCCCTTGATTCCGATACGGTGGCAATTCCAAGAATCTTGCCTACTTGGGTGCGCAGCGCTTTGACACCAATTTCGGACAAAAACTGATGAATCTTTGAATTGTTCTCTCCGCTAGCCGTTTTACTTGCTTTGGCCAGCGCAAACACCTTGCCGTTGCTTTTTGCCAACGGTTTATAAATGTGATCTATCGTCAAATACCGAAATTCCCACGGGCGTCCTTTCTCGTATTTTGGTAATTTGTACAGCCGATACCATTGCTCATAAAGTTCAGGAGAAAATTCACGCTCATATTCTCTGGCCTCTTCAATAACGTACATTTTGTACGCGGCAATTACTTCCTCTCTGGTTCGGTCGTAACCAGCCAGCGCATAAACCAACCCCTGAATGCCAGCCTTTGCAGATGCATTCAAAATAATCTGTGCTTGTTTTGTCACGCTTGGGGAAACCTTCACCCCTGCCGCATGCGCCGCGATAATTGCGTGGCATAAATCAATCAGCACCTTAACATCCTGCCCATTGCTGGTTGTTGTAGACGTTGATTTTTGGCCCGGCTTAGATGTTTGAAAAATAAGGGGTTTTTCTAATTTTTCGCGCAATTCTGGCCCGATATACGCAGCGAGGCGCGCAGCCGAAATAAAGCGTGGCAGTTTGCTTCCGCCTTCTCCCAATCCAAGCGCCAACCCCATTCCTCGCTGACTGATGACGGCGGTTTTTGCGTCGTCATTAAGTACATAGCAATCAACGTCAATTCCAAAGTCGTCCTTAAAACTACCCTTGTGGGTCGCGTGCAGTGACTTGTCTTTCCATCGGGCTGCTGCCGCACGTTTTGCTATCTCATGTTTTCTGTCAACTGAAAGCGCGGCGGCTCTAGCCACACCCCCTTTGGCGCGGCCTTTGGGTTGGTCATTAAATTGGTTTTTCATGCAAGCATCCTTTTAAAGTGTTGATGCTTGCATCATATCGGACGAAACTTCATAATGCAAGCATGCGAAACAAAAAGTATGCTTGCATGTTTTTTTGTTCAAGCATATAATTCAGTTTATCGAATGCAGAGGTGATCCAAATGAACCGACTCAGTATTTAAGACCGCGCACAAATCGTGTCTCTCTTAGTAGAGGGGAACAGTCTTCGCTCGATAACGCGCATCACGGGCAAGTCGATCAATACAGTCACAAAGCTGCTGGTCGACGTTGGTACCGCCGCGCTGATTGACCAGAACGAAACGCTGCGCAACCTGAATTGCAAGCGCATTCAGTGCGACGAGATTTGGGCATATTGCGCAATGAAGCAAAAGAATGTGCCGGAAGCCCGCAAGGATGAGGAAATTGGTGACGTGTACACCTATACGGCCATCGACCCCGATTCAAAGCTGTGCGTGTCATTCCTGGTTGGCCGTCGCACCGCCGATACCACCTTTTCATTCATGTACGACTTGAAAGGGCGATTGGCAAATCGCATCCAACTGACCACAGACGGCTATCCAAAGTACATTGATGCCGTTGAATTGACCTTTGGCTCTAAGATTGACTTCGCTATGCTGGTGAAGCACTACAGCAATGCAGGTGACGTTAAAGCGCCAGAGCGCCGTTATAGCCCGTCCAACTTCATAAAAGCTGATAAGCGCGTTATTACAGGTGATCCTGACATGGACGAGATTTCAACCAGCCATGTTGAACGCGCCAATCTGACAATGCGGATGGGAATGCGTCGTTTTACCCGCCTTACAAACGGCTTTAGCAAGAAGATGTATAACTTAGAATGTGCTGTAGCGTTACACTTCATGCATTACAACTTTGGGCGCATTCATAAGACCCTTAGGGTAACGCCAGCAATGGAAGCGGGTATTAGCGATCACGCATGGTCGCTTGAAGAGATTGCTAAGTTAGCCGAATAGGGGCTTTACATTCATGAACTTAGCGTAATATACTAAGTCTATCCATGACATTCATGGGGGGGTTATGAAATTCATCAAGTTCTCATCAGCATTTCAAGGAATTCACAATATTCAGCCGCGCGTTGACCATAGCGAGATTGTCTTGCAGGCAACGCCAGAAGCTATTTCTCGTCGCGCATGGGGGAATGTCGGTCGGAATTTGTGGGGCGCATATATAAGAGAAGAAGAAGCGCACAGTGGACGAAAGCAAAAAATCGCTGCCTAGTAGAGACATGAATTCCGGCCAAGTTGGCTCCCCGGAATTTACCCCTGTCGCGGCCGCTGGAGAGTCTAGCCCAACCGCTAGGGTTGAAAGATTAATTGCCCAGCGCACCCAATATGAAGGTCCGCTTCCGCCCCCCGCGCTCTTTAAGGAATTCGGGCTAGTAGTGCCTACTGCCCCAGAGCGAATTCTTTGCCAATTCGAGGAAGACTCTAAACATTTCCGAAAGATTAGCTCGACGGCTATTGAAAGCGAAACGGGCTCAGTTAAGCGCGCCCAGTGGATGGCATTCGTTCTTGTACTCTTCTGTGTAACGGGTGCTTTTGTATTTGCTAGATATGGTCATGAAACGCTTGCAGGGATATTGTTGGTAAGCACCCTTGTCCCAATAGTTGCAAACTACTTAAAGTCGCCCAATTCCGTTGAGCCCGATAAGGGCGAACTAAAAGAGAAGATACCGCGCAAACAAACAGGTAAACGGAGATAGCCGCTCGGCAGCGTTTGATAATGAATAACCCGCTTCGGCGGGTTTTTTATTGCCCAAATTATCTAAATTCAAACTGAGACACTACCCATTTTTCGATAAACTGGAACTGGCGCAAATTTTCATGTCTTAATCGAAATTGCCGCCATTGTTTCGCCCAGCACAAATTTGGCGTTGACACGCCGCATTTAATCACCACCCGTTAATGCCGTCTGGATCATCCCATCGGCTTTGCCAAGGACAGGTAATACA
>JANPNU010000504.1:0-7349 GCA_031427615.1 Burkholderiales bacterium | reverse complement strand
GCTCAAAGCCGGTGCGGTCGGTGCACCGATGGTGTGTGTATTGGGAACCCATTGTTTTGGTGGCGCGAGCATGCTGGCGGCACTGTGTGATTTGCGTTACTTTAATGTGTATACCAAATTGGCCATGTCTGGTCCGTCGATTTTGGCGGCGGCAGCGGGAACCTCGGCGTTGGACGATGCTTTTCGCGCCATTGCCGAAGTCACCATTGGCGCGACCGGCCGGCTAAAACTTGATGCATGTCATCGGCCGTTTGATGGCAAGGTCGCACTACCAACTGCCACCCACGCACGGATGCGCCATCAAATGTTGCGTGAACGACTGGCCGCGGCAAAGTTGTTCGCCAAAGGCGCGAATGAGTCGGTGGTGCGTAAAGATTTGACGGCGATGTATCCGGGCGGCTACACCATTCACGAAGTTAATGGTGTGCTTCAAGGTGCCGCGCAAGGGGCGGCAAAGGATGGCGCAAGCAGTGAGGTCGCCGTGATCGGCAGTATTGATCGGCAGCCGATGACGGCGGCACGTGCCCACGCGCTCTCGGCATTGGTGTGGAAAATGGCCGATCGATCCAATTCAACCCATCCCCCGGTTTTGTGCCTGCATGTGCTGGTCGATTGTGAAACCCATTCAACGTCGCTGGAGGATGAAAAAGTCATGTTGTCGTTGTATTTGATTGACCTGGCGCATGCGCTGTTTGCCCTGCAACGCGGCGGCACGGTGATTCATACGATTGTACTGGGCAAATTGGGTGGCGGCATTTATGTGGCGCTGGCTGCGCCATCGAGCGAGGTGAATTTGGTTTACGGTACCGAGATCCAGTTGTTGCCGGGCAAAGCGATTGCCGCGATTTTGGGCGACACTGCCAACGTGAAACCGGAATTTGCTGATTACGTGCACGCCGGTGTGGCCGAACATGAGCTTAAAATTGGTTGGGTGGTTTGATTGATGGATTGGGAAAACTATACTGTCGTAAAGGCCAGCAGCCTGTCGGACTTAAAGTGAATCGGCTGCAAAATGACCCAATCGGTCCATATTTTCTCGATTTTCGGCGCAAAGGGGGTCACCATTTGCTTGAAAAGCGAGAAAATCTGTCCTCAATTGGCTCGTTTTTCGCACCGATTCTTTAAGACCGACAGGCTGCTAGGGGCGTCATGTTAAAAGTTGTCGAGGTTTCGCTGATCACGGTGCAGTCCATTCGGGGGCTGTTGGAAGCGTTGTACGCGCGCATTCCCCTCAAGCTGTCGATGGTGACCACGGTTAACGACGATGAATGGACGGTTGTTTATGCACACGACAGAGGTTATAACGGCGATGAGGGCACGGTGTTGTCGTGGCAGGAGTCATTTTGTTGTCGCATGATGAGAGGGGATTGGCACCTCCATTGGTCATGCCACCGTTCCACCGCATCAATCGCTGGGGGCAGCGTGGCTGGTGGCCGACCAAATGATGTTGGCTCGGAAGGCCGCGCACAAGGCAGGTCTGTGACGGCGCAAACCTGTCGGCTGCCATGAATCGAACCACCAAGCCCTTGACCCCTTACTGCCAATGAATCTATTTGCAATTTTCCAACGCCATTTCCCGACTGACATCGATCAGCCGTTTCTCGAAACGGAATCGGGCCGTGTGGTGAGCTTTGCCGAGCTTGAAGACACCACCGCACGTTACGCGGGCTTGATCACGTCGCTGGGGGTGAAGCCCGGTGATCGGGTCGCGGTGCAGGTCGAAAAATCGGTTGAAGCTTTGATGTTGTATCTGGCGTGTTTGCGTGCCGGCGCGGTTTATCTGCCACTGAATAGTGCCTATCGTGAAAGTGAAGTTGGGTATTTTCTGGGTGACGCCAAACCAACTATTTTTGTGCATGCGAGCAAGGATCAAGACTGGGCTCAACGTCTATGCGCATCGCTGGGTATTCCGCATTTATTCACCATGGATGCCGATGACAAAGTGCAATCAGGGGGCGGTGATTGGGACAAAAATGCCAGAAACGCCGCGCCTATGGCCGGGTTTGTCAAACGATCAGACAATGATCTCGCCGCCATTCTTTATACCTCCGGCACCACCGGGCGCAGCAAAGGCGCGATGTTGACGCACAAAAATTTGTCGTCAAATGCAGAGGTGTTGCATCGCTACTGGGGATTCAAGGCCGATGATGTGTTGTTGCATACCTTGCCCCTGTTTCATGTGCATGGATTGTTTGTTGCGCTCAATACCATTTTGTTGAACGGTGGCAGGATGATTTTCCACGCTCGTTTTGACGCACCTGCGGCCATTCGAGCCATGCAACACGCCACGGTGTTTATGGGCGTGCCGACCTACTACACCCGTCTGTTGGCCGAGCCCTCATTTGGCCTGGGTGAATGCAAAAACATGCGTTTGTTCGTGTCTGGATCGGCACCACTTTTGCCGGAAACGTTTGACGAATTTCATGCACGCACGGCGCAGACGATCCTCGAACGTTACGGCATGACTGAGACCGGTATGATTACGTCCAATCCGTATTATTTTTCGGATGGTAAACGACGTGGCGGCACGGTGGGATTTCCACTGCCCGGTGTGGAGGTGCGAATTGCTGATGATGACAGCAATGAAGTTGCGCCCAACGAGATCGGTCAATTGCAAGTCAAAGGTGCCAACGTGTTGGCGGGTTATTGGCAAATGCCGGAAAAAACCTCGGCAGAGTTTACCGCCGATGGTTATTTCAAAACCGGTGACATGGCAACGCGGGATGGGGAGGGTTACATAACCATCGTTGGCCGCGCCAAGGATCTGGTGATATGCGGTGGCTATAATGTCTACCCAAAGGAAATCGAGCTGTTGCTTGATTCGCTCGAAGGTGTGGCGGAGAGTGCAGTGATTGGTTTGCCGCATGCGGATTTTGGTGAAGCGGTGGTGGCGGTGGTGGTCAAAAAAGCCGGTGCGACCCTTGAAGAAGCGGCAATGATCACCATCTTAAAAGCACAGTTGGCGAATTTCAAAGTTCCCAAACGGGTTTATCTGGTCGACGATTTGCCTCGCAACGCCATGGGCAAGGTACAAAAGAAATTGTTGCGCGAGCTATATCAGGATGCTTTCGTCGTCAAGTGACTGTTCACAAAATGTGACGGCCCACAAGTGTAACCAAATCAAATTTGCTGCGTTAACTGTCAACGCGTCACTTACATTTAATTTATTTTGAAATGATTGTATTCAACCTTTCTTGTTCCCAGCATCACCAATTTGACGGCTGGTTTCGGTCGGCCGATGAATTTGCGCGTCAGGCTGCCAAACAAATGGTTGCGTGCCCAATCTGTGGTGATCAACAAATTGTCAAACAACTGTCCGCGCCGCGTTTAAATATGGGTGCGGTGAACGAGTCCGCTGGTGCCGAATCAATTTCATGCCCGGCAGAAGATGAGCCGGTTGACGCGCCCGTGCAGGAAGTCGCGACCGCTGCCATGGCACCGGAATTGCAGGCGCATATGCTGAAAGAATTCAAGCAGTTCGTCATCAACAACACCGAAAACGTCGGCGGCAATTTTGCCGAAACCGCCCGCAAGATGCATTACGGTGAGGAAGCCCATCGCAATATTCGTGGACGTGTTTCGACCGAGGAGTCCGCTGCGCTGCGCGAAGAAGGCATCGACACGCTTGGGCTGCCACCGGGGATTTTTTTGGACGAGGGCGTGCAGTAATTGCGTTGATGGCGTATTTTGCGACGTGATGCGGCGATCATCGTCATAGGCGCTCACCGTCCCAGCGAAGCGCAAGTCGTCTTATTTCAGGCTCGTCGTCCTAGCGTCAGGCTGGGACCCAGTCCATTCCATCTGACGATGCAATCAATTAAACAGATGATGGCCTCGCCTTTAGTAACCACGCCATTGCGGCGGCGACAATCAAGATGGTGCCTCCCGCAACAAACGGCGCTTTGATGTGATAAATCTCCGATAACGCACCACCGAGTGCCATGCCGGCGCCGAGGCCACTCACAATAAAGGTGCTCGACCAGGTAAACGCCTCGGTTGCATATTTTGACGGGGCGATGCGCGAGATCAACAAGGCCTGCGACGCAAACGCCGGTGAGATGGCGCAACCGGCAATAAAGGCGACCAAAACAAACAACAGACGTGAGTCGCGTGCATCCACAATTAGATGCAAAAACATCAACACGCCAAAAATGAGCAGCAGTCTGGCAAATTGCCGTTCCAGTGGCAACGGTGATCGCATGGCACCAAAAATGGCGCCACCAACCGCACTGCCCAAAGAATTGATCGCCAGCAATACACCGGCAAATGCCGGAATCAACAGCCACGTGGAATAGGCGGGGTAACCGACTTCGAGCAAGCCGCAGGCGGTGGCCAGCGCCAGCGCAATCACGAACAACATCACCAGTCTGAGGTCGGTTAACGGCCCTAATAAATGACGTTCAACATCCGGCTCCTGTTGCCAATACTTGAGTGCCGGTGTGCGTAAAAAGGCAACGATTGAAAAGGTCAGTGCAAACCACGCCACGACGACAGCGAGGGTCGGGTTCGCGATGGCCAGCACCAAACCAATAATGGCCGGACCAAGTGTGAAATTCATTTCCATCAAGATCGAGTCAACCGAAAACGCCATGCGGCGGTCTTCATCGGCGTCAAAGCGGTGCCGCCACAGGGTGCGGGACAACACTGTGATCGGTGGCGAAAAAACGCCCATGAAAATTACCGCACCAATCACAATTGCCAGTGACCAATTGAGCCAACCCGCAGCAATAAATAATCCGAAGCCGATTGGTTCCAACACGCCGGTGACCTTCAACGGCAACAGCGGGCCGCGACGATCAATGATGCGGCCGAGTATCGGTGCGGTCACGGCCATCGAAAAAAAGTAGACACCGACCACCCAGCCCGCCAGTTTGAAACTGCCGAGTGACTCACGCAAAAACATCACCATTGACAGACCCATCATGCCGACGGGCATGCGCGACAAAAAGGCAATCACCAAGGTTTCCTTCACGTCCGGCAGAGAAAGGAAATGGCGATAAGGCGCAAACAGTTGCGCGCCAATGAACTTGAACACGATTTAATTTACCCGGCGATGTTTTTGGTGTTGGCGACTTTATCCAATACCGCCATGGTCAACCGGGAAATGCAGATCAGTTTGTCTGCCTCATCGGTAATGCGAATTTCCCACAACTGGGTGGTGCGGCCGAGATGAATGGGGCGGGCGGTTCCGGTCACCAGGCCGGACCGCACACTGCGCACGTGGTTGGCGTTGATTTCCAGGCCCACCACATTGAACTTTTGCATATCAACACATAAGTAGGCAGCGGTACTGCCGATTGTTTCAGCGAGCGCCACCGACGCACCACCGTGCAAAATGCCCATCGGCTGATGGGTGCGCTGATCCACCGGCATGGTTGCCCGCAAAAAATCGTCACCCACTTCGGTGAAGACCATACCAAGGTGCGCCACCATGGTGGGTGTCGGGCGGTTCAGTTGATCGAGCGTTGGACGGTGAAACCAGATGGGTGTGGTCATGATGTTTGAATAGGCAAATGATGACCGTATATTAACGTGGCATGGGTATTTTGATTATTGAACGAATCAATGAGCAGGCGTTACATCGTCATTTCCAATTTTGCCAATCGGATGACCCGTGCGCCAGATTGGATGGCAAGTCCCCCCATCAGGATCGCCACGACCACATCAGACCAACCTGTGCCGGTCAGCCATACAACGATGGCCGCGGCAATGACCGCAACATTGCCTATGGCGTCATTACGGGTGCATAACCAGACCGATTGCATATTGGCGTCGCCATCACGGTAGGCATACAACAATAGGGCGACGCTGACATTGGCGATGAGTGCCATGAGTGCAACGCCACCCATTAACTCCGCATGAGGAACGGAAGCGGAAAACGCCAGCCACAGCGCCTTGCCAAGCACAAATACCCCGAACACCAGCATTGACGCACCTTTTATCCAGGCAATGCGGGCGCGCCAAATCGTGGCCATGGATAACGCCCAGATGGCCAGGCCGTAGTTGGCAGCGTCACCACCGAAATCGATGGAGTCGGCAAGCAGTGCGGCTGAGTCGGCCGTGATACTGACGCCGATTTCAATCACAAACATGACGGCATTCACCACCAGTGCAATCCATAATATTTTTCGGTAGCGCGGGTCGATCGCGGTCGCTGAATCACAATGGTGGTTGTGGCAATCTGCGGACATTTGTTTTTCCTGCCAAAGATATAACTTACTTTAACGTCCAGCGTACGCTGGTGGTTTTGCCGCCGACGGTCACCAGCGCCACGGCCTTTACACCCTTGCCCACGGTAAACGCGCCACGTGCTTCGAGTTTGTTGTCGCCGGGGGAAACCATCGGCACCTCGGTTTTGTCCTTGCCGGACAAAAGGGTCAACTTGGCCGTGGCCCCTTTGATGTCAATCACTTTGCCGTGATCCGTCACATAAATCAAAATTTGATCGGTCTTGGCGACGATTTCAAATTGCATATCGCTGATTTCAACCACCTGCCCGCCGTGTTTGGATACCAGCTCGCCGTTGGCGAAAACACTGAATGACAAGACGGCAATGGCGGCGGCAATGATGGTGTTGATGTGGTGTTTCATAGTGATTTCCTTAAATTATGGTGATGTTCGATCAAACGTCATGGGTTGCGCTACATGGCTTCACCGCCCGTATGTTGGGCGAGTTTTTCGACCGGTGCCCGGCCGTAGCGCCACACCATGGCTGGTGTTAAAAATGAATCGAGCAGGGTGGCGCTGATCAGTCCGCTGAAAATCACCACCGCCACCGGATAAAGGATCTCGGTGCCGGGTTGATCGGCTTCAAACAACAACGGTGACAATGCGAGTGCCGCGACCAGCGCGGTCATTAGTACCGGTGTCAGCCGCTCCAAGGAGCCGCGCACAATCATTTGCCGGTCAAACTGTTCGCTCTCAAAAGCGATCAGGTTCACATAGTGGCTGACCTTGAGGATGCCATTGCGGATGGCGATGCCGGCCAGGGTGATAAAGCCCACCAGCGCGGCCACCGACAGCGGCTGGCCGGACAACCACAGGCCGATCACCGCGCCCACCAGCGCCAGCGGAATATTGGCCATGATATTGAAGGCCAGCACGGTGGACTGATAACGGTTGAAGAGGATCAGAAAATCAGCGCAACCGAGATCAGCGACAGCAGCCCGATCAAACGCGACGCTTCCTCCTGTGCTTCAAATTGCCCGCCCATGGTGATGAAGTAGCCTTGCGGCAGGGCGTGCTGGCTGGTGGCGGCGCGAATGTCCGTCACCACTTCCGACAGCGCCCGGCCCTGCGCGCTCGCCGACAGCACAATGCGGCGACGGCCGTCGTCACGCGATATTTGG
>JANPNU010000503.1:0-5759 GCA_031427615.1 Burkholderiales bacterium | reverse complement strand
GGTTCCGTAACTCCATTTGCATGGTATTAAAAAGTTAATTAGAAATTATTATGAACAAAACAGCTATCATTGAACTTATTCACGAGAAAATGGGCGGCACAAAAGTATTGGCAGCGGCCTATTCACTGCTGGCTTTTCATACCGCATACCTGAAGGCGCATTTCCCCGCCGCCTTTATGGCGGCGAATATGAGTTGCATCATGGATTTCACCGACAAAGTGCAACAAATTGCCGACGATGCGCGTGCCATTGGCTTGAGCCTGCTGGTAGCGGATATCAATCTTGGCACCTATCGCTTCTTTCCGATTGACCGACACACCATTCGTTATGGTTTGGGAGCGGTGAAAGGCACCGGGCGCGCCGCCATTGAAGCCATTGAAGCGGCACGACTGGAGGGCGGGTTATTCAAGGACCTGTTGGATTTTGTTAAACGCGTGGATCGCAGCCGGGTCAATCGACGCGCCATGGAGGCGTTGATCCGCGCCGGCGCATTTGATTTACTGGAGGTGAATCGGGCATCCGTGCTGGCGTCACTGCCACAGGCGGTTGAGCTGGCTGACATGGCCGCGCGTGATGCGCAGCAGGTCAGCTTGTTTGGTGAATCCACGCCGGAGTCGGGCGGGGTGCTTGAGCTGGTTGCGGTGCCGATGTGGTCAGAACGCGAACGCTTGAACAATGAAAAAATTTCCCTTGGATTTTATTTGTCAGGGCACCCGTTTAACACCTATGCAAGGGAAATCAGGCAATTCGCAAAAAACCTGCTGGCCGATTTACAGCCGAAAAACGAATCCATTCTGATGTCCGGAATTTTGTACGAGCAACGGGTGCGCAACGGCAAACGCGGACGCATGTGTGTGATGACACTCGACGACGGCAGTGCGCGTGCCGAGGTGGTGGCGTATAGCGAAATTTTTGATAAACGCCGCCAGATGATTTGTGATGACCAGCCGCTGATTGTGCGCGGTCGTGTATCGCACGACGAATTTTCCGGTGGCAACCGGGTGATTGCCGATGACGTTATTTCGCTTGATGAGGCGCGAAAATTTGTGCGCCAGATGACGTTGACCCTGCAAGGCCGGGTCGATACTGCAAAATTGCGCGGGTTGTTGTCGCCACATGTCGCCGCCAACGAACGCGATGCCGCCGTGGTCAAAATCATCTATAACAACGGTGACGCGGAAGTGCCGGTGTTATTGCCGGATCAATGGCGTGTGCGGGTCACCCAGACCCTGGTGGATGCGTTGGCCGAATGGTTGTCGCCGGATCACATCGCGTTTGACTACGATGCATCAAATATGATGCCACCGCCGCCACCACGAGGTTGGCGCGACAACTACCAACCGCAATTTTCCGGTGCCGGTGAATACTGAGTTGGCAGTGTTCGAAAATGAAAAGCGCCACTGGGCGCGCACCTCGAAGCAAAAATGCCGCAAACAGGTTGCCATTAAACAACTTTTGCCTTCTGTCCGTCGCTAACTGATTCGCCTTGATAGCACCAGGTAATCAACGTCGTAGGGGTTTTGTGCGTCCTTTGGACGATGTTCACGGCTGATTTCCAGCCACGTTTCAGGATCGAGCGAGGGGAAAAAAATATCGCCACGCAAGTCAGCGTCAATTGCGGTCAGATAAATTTCATCCGCCAGAGACAGCGCCTCCTTATAAAGAGAGGCACCACCGATCACAAACGCGGTGGTATTTGCAACCATCGATAACGCAGCCGTTATCGACTGCGCGACATCCACACCAGCGTGCTGCCACGCCCGATTGCCAGTCACCACAATATTGCGCCGCCCGGGCAGCACCCGGCCAATCGACTCAAAGGTCTTGCGTCCCATAATAATCGGGTGACCCATGGTGATACGTTTGAAATAACCCAACTCTGCGGGAAGGTGCCACGGCATTTTTCCGGCCATGCCAATGACATTATTTTTGGCGACTGCGACGATCAGACACAGACGACCGGCAATTTTCATACTGCGATTGGTGCTTTGATTGCGGGATGCGACTGGTAATTTTCCAGGGTGAAATCGTCAAATTTAAAATCAAAAACAGAAGTGACCGCCGGGTTCAAACGCATGGTCGGCATGTCGTGCGGCGGTCGGCCAAGTTGCTCGTTGGCCTGGTCAATGTGATTGGAATACAAATGTGCATCGCCAAGTGTGTGGACAAAATCGCCGGCTTTTAAACCACAGGTCTGTGCCACCATCATGGTCAGCAAGGCGTACGAGGCGATATTAAACGGCACGCCCAAAAAAATATCGGCGCTGCGTTGATACAGCTGGCAGGAGAGTGTGCCGTTGGCAACGTAAAACTGAAAAAATGCGTGGCAGGGCGCCAACGCCATTTGCGGGATGTCGGCGACATTCCATGCTGAAACAATTAACCGGCGTGAATCCGGGTTTGTTTTGATCTGATTGATCACATCGCTGATTTGATCGATGTGTTTGCCATCCGGCGTCGGCCAGCAGCGCCATTGATACCCATAAACCGGGCCCAAATCTCCGTTGGCATCGGCCCACTCGTCCCAAATGGTGACGTTGTTTTGTTTTAAATACGCAATATTGGTGTCGCCCTTCAAAAACCACAATAGCTCGTGAATGATCGAACGCAGATGCAATTTTTTGGTGGTCAGCAGCGGGAAACCTTGCTGCAGGTTAAAACGCATTTGATAACCAAATACGGATTGGGTGCCGGTGCGATCAGATTTATGTGCGCCGTGATCAAGCACGTGCCGCATTAAATCAAGATAGCAGTGGTCGGCTGAATTTTTGGAATGATCGGTCATGAATAGGTTGGGTAAAAGGTCGCGAAAAAAATTGCGGCATGATCAACTGCGCCTATTGTAGCGTGGCGCATGACAAGGAGGGGGGGGTGGGCAGCGGGGTTTGGGTGTTGTTGTCCAAGTTACAACCGCGCATAGGTTACGCGTGTGACTGCAATGAGTTCGTCTAGTTTGGCCATTGGCAAGATATTGATGCCCGCCGCAGTTTTGCGGCCACCACCACCGAATCGGGCGGCGATCAAATCAGCCCCCACTGGTTGATTTCCCGGCGCACGCAGGCTGACCGTATAGGTGCCGGTTGCGTTTGCGGTGGCGATAATATGTGCTCGCTTTGGAAAATCGCGGGCGCAGTGATTGGCAAATGTGCCTGAAATGCGGCTTGATCGCGCCCCGGCAGGCAGAACATAGGCGGCAACGCTTTCATCGGCATACGCGGCCTCAATTTGCACACACGCGGCCATGTCATCCGCGAAGCCATCGGCCAGCGTGCGAAACAACGGTGCCTTGCTGATAAATTCGAACGGACTTTGGTAGGGCCGTAAGTAATCTGCCAATGCGGCGGGGGCGACCAGCAAATCTTCGACCGAGTCGCCGTAAGCGTTGTAGTTGATCACCTCGCCAAGCTGTTGCAACGCCTGGCTCTGATCAGCAGACAATTTTTCATCCATCGCCAACAATCCAGCCTGCTCCAAAAAATTGTCGCCGTAAGCGGCGGCAATCGCCCACTGCCGGTAAACACCATTGATAAGCTTGTCAACAATCAGGCTGGTGCAGGTGCCGGCGGAAGTATCGATGTGGGCAACAAGGTTGGGATGGGCGGCCAAATGGTCGGCGCGGTGATGATCAAACCAATGGATAAACACACCGCGTGCCAGCAGGTTCGCAGCGGCGGCATGATTGGCATCAAACGAAATATCGAAGACAAAAATTTGATCGCCCGCAGAAACTGCAGCATTGCCTGCCAGTTGTTCGAGCAATGAAACATCACGTTTTACCCCGGTGATTTGGGTTGTTGGCGCCGGGTGAACAAGCCGATATTGGTGGCGCGCGATGATGCCGTCGGCGTCGCCATTAAAAACATCAAATAGTTTTGAATGCACCATGGTTTCGAGTGTGATGACGGGGACGGCAATTTACCGTTCGTTATCGACTGTCTGCGTGTCGTTTAGTTGCTTCAGCAATAGTTGCAAAGCGTCAGCAATGGCGACCTTGGATGTGTCGATGGTGATGTCGGCGTCGGTTGGCGGCTCATAAGGATCAGATATGCCGGTGAATGCCATGATCTCGCCGCTGCGTGCCCTTGCGTACAGGCCCTTTACGTCACGCAGCTCACAAACCGCCAAAGGCGTGTCCAGATGCACGAGGATAAACCGACCATATGGCTCAACCAACTGCCGGGCGGCGCGGCGCGCCGAATCGTACGGGGCGATGGCCGCGGAAATGGCAATCCCGCCGTGTTTAACGACCTCCGCAGCAACAAAACCAATTCGACCGATGTTGATGTCGCGATGCGCCCGTGAAAAGCCCAAATCGCTGGATAAATGTGTTCGCACCACGTCGCCATCGAGCAGTGTGGTTTGACGGCCATGTTGGTGGCGCAGTGCGTTGTCCAATGCAATGGCAATGGAGGTTTTGCCGGAACCTGACAAGCCGGTAAAAAAGAAACAGACGCCCGGCTGGTTAATGGATGGTTGAGTACGCGACATGGTTTGGGTTGTGGGTTGTGGGGGGCAGGACTTGATGGATCAGAATTTATGGGGCAGGATCGTTTGAATGTTCACACATTTACAATTCACATGTTTACACATCGCAACAAAAAACCCCGCCGAAGCGGGGTTTTTATGTTTGGCACCAATCTTGTTTTACTCTTCACCGGATAGTTTGTAAGTAACAACCAAGTGAGCCACATAACCGGCGGTATCCGTTTCGAATGTGCATGCACCATCGCTAATCACACCCATTGCCGCACGATCAAATACCCGACGTGGATTGGCATTGGTCACTTCAACATTGCGCGCTTTCCCATCCGGGCCGACCGTGACCGACAATGTGACCGATCCCTCGGTGCCATTCCGGCGCGCATCACGCGGGAACGACGCCTGGAACGCGGCTACACAGTCCTTACGATTGGTAATGGAGCCGAACCCGCGTGGTCCGACCGGTCTTGCAACCGGTGCCGGCGGTGCCGGCACATACACCTGCTGCGGTGGTGGCGGCACCGTAGCCGCAGGAATCGTAAACTGCGATGTTGTTACGGCTGGGGCCACTTCTGGCGGCGGAATAAATGGTTCCGGCGGCGGTGGCGGGACGTCCTGCTTCGGCGGCTGTTTAGGCGGCGGTGGAGGCGGTGGTGGTGGGGGCAGAATAATCTCTGCGATGGATACCGGCACCACTTTTTTGACGAATTGTTGGCCGGCAGTAGACAAGATGAGCCATAGCACGAGACCATGCACACTCAGGACGGCCGTCAGACCAACCATATGCTTACGCGGGCTGCGCTGCTTTTGCGCCCAGCCCGACATGACAATTAAACCTTCTGTTTCAGTATTGGCCGAACTCATGAACTAGTCTCCACCGGTATTCCTTTGTTCCGCGGTACTGGCGCATTGGCGCGCATCACCGTCAATAATTTTATGTTTTCCAAGCTGACCTAGCGGTATTGTTCGCTGCCGATAATGGCCAGCCGGGTTAAACCGCGACGCTGGGAATTGGCGAGCACAAACGCGACATTGTCGTATTTGGCGTCTTTATCAGGGCGAATCAACATGTTGGGCTGTGGCGAAAGTTTCGCGGTATCCACCATGTTTACGTCCAATGTTTCGCGGTCAACAACCGTTCCGTTCCAGTAAATCAACCCGGCCTTGTCGATGTCGACCCGTACTTCAGGCGGCTTTTCACCGGTAAATGGCGTGGCCACCGGCATTTCCAAGTTCACCGAATGTAACTGAATCGGAATCGTGATGATCAACATAATGAT
>JANPNU010000502.1:0-4610 GCA_031427615.1 Burkholderiales bacterium | reverse complement strand
TAAATGCCACCGTGAAATTGCGCGCCTGCCCCAACATACGATCAAAGGTATCCCCACCCGAAGCCGAATACACCACCGACAGCGAAATCGCCATCAGCACCACAATAACCACCGTCAGCGGGCCATCGAGGCGCCGCGTGATCGTGTCAAAGACACGTTCAATCGCTGTCGCTAAGGTCATAGTCGCGTTTCTTGCGGTTTTCAGGGTCGGGTTTTTTGCCCAACAGGAAAAAATCAAATATTTCGCGTGCAATCGGGGCGGCAATACTGCCGCCGTGGCCGCCATTTTCAACCAACAGTGCCAAGGCTATTTTGGGGTCATCGGCCGGTGCGTAGGCAATAAACCAAGCGTGATCACGAAAACGCTCCTTGACCAATTTTTCATTGTATTTTTCACCCGCCTTCATGCCAATCACCTGGGCGGTGCCAGTTTTGCCGGCGATTTTGTAGCCGGCACCAATTGCCGCACGCCAGGCGGTCCCCCCCGGTTGCAACACATCGACCATGCCCTGTCGCACCAGTTGTAAATTTTCTGGTTTGAAATTCATATGAGCCTGCGGCGGTGGTCTGAATCCCTGTTTGGCACCGGTCTTTGAATTGATCACTTCCTTGAGCATGTGCGGCGTGACCTGTGTTCCACCATTGGCCAGAATGGCCGTGGCGGTCGCCAGTTGCAACGGAGTGGCGAGCCAATAACCCTGACCGATTGAAACCGAGATGGTGTCACCCGCATACCACTTTTGTTTGAGGCGTTTTTGTTTCCACTCCTGCGACGGCATCAGGCCGGTCTGTTCACCTTCAACGTCAATGCCATTTTTGCTGCCAAAACCGAACGGCGTCATAAACGAATTGATGCGGTCAATGCCCAAATCATTGCCGAGGCCGTAGTAATACGTATCACACGACACCACAATCGATTTATGCAAATTCACCACGCCGTGCCCGCCCTTTTTCCAATCACGGAATGGGCGCGCGACACCCGGTAAAAACCATTGCCCGGGGTCAACAATCGAATACTCCGGTGTGCGTTTGCCATTTTCCAACGCCGCCAAAGCCATAAACGGTTTGATGGTCGAGCCCGGTGGATATTGGCCGCTGAGCGCTCGATTGGTCAACGGACGATCCAGCGAGGTATTCAACAAATTCCAATTAACCGGGTCAATGCCGTCAACAAATAAATTCGGATCAAAACCAGGCTTGGAAACAAACGCCAGAATTTCGCCGGTGTGGGGATCCATCGCCACCATGGCACCGCGAAACTCACCAAAGGCTTCTTCTGCGACTTTTTGTAATTTGATATCGAGCGTGGTTTTGAGATTATTGCCCGCAATGGGCTCGGACTTGGCGAGTGAGCGGATGGCGCGACCACCGGAATCAATTTCGACCTGTTCGCTGCCGGTGGTGCCGTGTAATTCCGTCTCGTAACTGCCCTCAATCCCCAGCTTGCCGATATGGTCGGTGCCTTTGTAATTGCTCAGTAAGTTAGTGCTTTCGATTTTCTTCAGATCCGCGTCATTGATGCGGCCGATGTAACCGATGGCGTGGGACGCGACCTCACCAAACGGATAGTTGCGAAACAACCGCGCGCGAATATCAAAGCCGGGGAAGCGATACCGGTTAACAACAAACCGGGCCACCTCTTCCTCGGTCAGGCGATTGCGAATTGGCAGGGATTCAAAATTCTTGCTTTCTTCGAGCAAGCGCTTAAAACGCCGCCGGTCTTTGGGTTGGATATCAACAATGCCGGCCAATTCATCCAATACCTTGTCGAGATGTTTGACCTTGGATGGCGTCACCTCGAGGGTAAAGGCCGAATAATTGGCCGCCAATACTTCGCCATTACGATCGTACACCACCCCCCGATTGGGCACCACCGGTACCACCGATATACGATTGGCTTCGGCCATGGTGTAAAACTGGTCGCGTTTAACCACCTGCAAATAAACCAGACGGGTCGCAAGAATGACAAAACCGATCAGAATACAAATGGTCGCAACAATAATGCGGTTGCGAAATACATTGAGTTCCGCCTCGCGGTTTTTAATGGTGGTGCCGACCATAACCGGTTACAACATGATCGTTTCGCCGCGGCGGCGGAAACGAGGTCGGGTGGCAAGAAAATGAACCGGCATCCACATCAACGCGCCCAATACAGGTGCCAGAAACATGGTCATGCCGGCGAATTCGCGACCCAGTGAAAGATTCAGGCCAATCGCAATCACCTTCGCAACCAACAAAATGCCAAGAATATGCACGGCCTGTTCAATCAGCGTCAGGTGGCGAATACGAATGCGCAACAATTGGGTCAGAAAAATCGCCATCACATACACCAGCGCATGCTGACCAAGCAGCGCGCTGTCGGCCACATCCATCAATAAGCCAAGCATAAAACCCCAAGTTTGGCCAATATGTTGTGGCTCATGCACCGTCCAATAAAGCAGCACCAGCAATACAAAATCCGGCCGCACTTTTAACGCCCAGCCCGACCACGGCAACAAACTCAAAACAATGGCAATCACCAGCGCACCAAACACCAGCCGCATGGGTGCGGGTTGACGCAGGACATCACGAGAGACCGGTGAGAGATCCATGGGCGTCTACCTTTCCCGTTCCCGCTGCGCGCGGCGGGCTTCCAGTTTGGCTTCGCGTTTGCTGCCAGTTTTTACCGATGTTTGATCGCTGCTGGTGACATCAATCAACGGGTAGGTCTCGGCTGCTGTCGATGGCAACAATACTTTGACAAATCGGTAATGGTCGGGCGCGGCGGTGGGTTGGGCAATAATGCGCGCAAATGAAAACGCCGGATTTTTGTCCACGGCCGTAATCGTCGCGACCGCCAATCCAGCCGGGTAGGTGCCGTCGATGCCGGAGGTGACCAACACATCGCCGACTTGTAAATCGGCTGCAACCGGGATAAATGGCATTTCAACCGTGCCGTCCCGTCCGCTGCCGGTGGCGACGGCGCGCAAATTATTGCGCACCAACATGACCGGAACCGATTGATCTTTTTCGGTCATCAGCGTGACCTCGGCCGAGGTTGCGCCAACGGTGGTGACCTGGCCCACCACCCCCACCCCGTCAATCACGGCCGCGCCCGCTTTGACACCATGGGTCATGCCACGGTTGATGATAATGCGGCGTGAAAATGGATTGCGTGCATCACGCACAATTTCGGCAATCACCCCGTCACGATTAAGTCTGGCATAGGCCGCCTGAAAAGTGGCCATTTGAATTTGCTCGGCCGCAATCAGTTTGGCGCGCTGCCCTTCGGCGGTGATGGTCAGAATGGTTTCATTGAGCGATTTGTTGTCGGCAAGGAGTTGGGACTGATTGCCAAAATACGCGCTGACTTCGTGCATGGTTTTGCCCGGCCATTGCAATGCAGTTTCAATCGGCGTTAACACCGTTGACACGCCAAAACGAACCGCGTCGAGCGCCTTAAAACGATGGTCGGCAATCATCACTGCAATCGCCATCAGGGAAAAAAATGTCACCCGCGCCAGTGGCGACGGGCCACGGGCAAAAAAATTATCCGCGTGTGACGACATTACCGACCCACGCCATGGTTAATATCCACGACATTGCAGTGAATGGTTTTTGCCGCCATTTGTTGGGCAACGAATGGATGGACAATGATCGGGCTGGCAAGAATTGGTCGCGCAGCCGATGGCCAACAGATCGTGCTTTGAGTTGGAAATATTGCCGGGGCGTTGCTGTTGTTCACATCACCCTACAACTCGTTGGTAAATACGGAGCCCAGTTTGTCCATCTCTTCAAGCGCACGACCCGAGCCGCGCACCACACAGGTTAATGGATCATCCGCGACAATCACTGGCAGGCCGGTTTCTTCAACCAACAAACGATCAAGCTCACGCAGCAACGCACCACCACCGGTCAACACCATGCCTTTTTCGGCAATGTCTGCGCCGAGTTCGGGTGGTGTTTGTTCAAGCGCGGATTTCACCGCAGACACAATCGAATTCAACGGCTCGGTCAATGCTTCCAAAATTTCGTTTGATGAAATCGTAAACGAACGTGGAATCCCTTCAGCCAGATTGCGACCCTTGACTTCCATTTCACGCACTTCACTGCCCGGGAAGGCGGAGCCGATATTTTTCTTGATCATTTCTGCGGTGGCTTCACCAATCAACATGCCGTAGTTACGGCGGATGTAACTGATGATGGCTTCGTCAAATTTGTCACCGCCGACCCGCACACTGGCCGAATAAACGATCCCGCCGAGCGAGATCACGCCAACCTCGGTGGTGCCGCCGCCGATATCAACCACCATCGAACCGGTCGGCTCGGCAATCGGCAATCCCGCACCAATGGCAGCGGCCATTGGTTCTTCAATCAAAAACACCTGGGACGCACCCGCCGCCACAGCCGACTCACGAATGGCGCGACGCTCAACCTGAGTGGAGCCGCAGGGCACACAAATAACAATGCGCGGGCTCGGCCGATACCATTGGGTATCGTGCACTTTTTTGATAAAAAATTTGAGCATGTGCTCGGTGGTGTGAAAGTCGGCGATCACGCCGACTTTCATCGGACGGATGGCGGTGATATTGCCCTGCGTGCGGACCAGCATAATCTTGGCGGCGGCACCG
>JANPNU010000501.1:0-5872 GCA_031427615.1 Burkholderiales bacterium | reverse complement strand
GCTCGGCTCCTTGAACCAAAATGTCGTTCACACTCATGGCGACCAAATCTTCACCAACGGTATCGTGTTTATTTAAATGGAATGCCAATTTCAATTTGGTGCCAACGCCATCCGTTCCGGACACCATGACTGGATTTTTGTACTGTTTGGATACCTCAACCAATGCACCGAATCCACCAATGCTTCCCAGCACTTCCGGGCGCATCGTGCGTTTGGCAAAGGGCTTGATGTTTTCGACCAATTGATCGCCTGCGTCAATATCGACTCCGGCCTGTTTGTAGGTGAGAGGCGCGACATCGGTATTGGAATTGGTTGGTGATGACATGGCGGCGAATGGGCAGTGTGGAGGGGCGGATCCGGAAATCTGCGGCAGGCAGTTTCAGCCGGGTGAATTTCAGTTAGGATGGAGGCCCAACAAGCCTAAATTTTACCGGATATGACCCGTCAAAGCCTCCGTAGCCACAAACATAATCCTCCCGCGTTCTTGGCGCGTATTCGTGCCAAGAACGCGGCACAATTGCCACGATGGCTCGATTGGCACTTTGTGATCGTTCTAATTGCGCTCGCCGCCCTCGGTTGGTTGTTGGCTGTGTTGTCGCCGATATTGGCACCATTTCTCGCCGCTGCCATTCTGGCCTACATTTTTGATCCGGTTGTTGATCGCTTTCAGGCACGTGGTGTGTCGCGCATGGTCGCCACGGTCATCGCTGCGCTGTTGTTGTTGTTGATCATCATTTTGCTGCTGTTGATCATTCTTCCCCTGTTCATCAAAGAAATCACCCAGCTAGTCCAGGTGATTCCCGGATTTGTCGAGCAATTAAAGACCAATGTTTTGCCGTGGGTGAACTCCAAGCTTGGCACGTCCATTTCGATTGATGCCGCATCGTTCCGACAATTTATGCAGGACAACATGGCCGATGCCAGCGGCATTGCCAAGCGGGTGTTTGCAACGGTCGGGTCGGGCGGCTTGGCGGTCGTGGCCGTTTTAATCAATCTGGCCTTGATCCCGGTGGTGCTGATTTATTTGCTGCGCGATTGGGATATTTTGATCGGAAAGATCGATGCATTGGTTCCACGTCGATACCACGATACGGTGACCGTAATTGTTCGGGAGATTGACGAGGTGTTGTCTGAATTTTTACGCGGCCAGCTGACTGTCATGCTGATCATGGCGACGTTTTACGTCATTGGGCTATGGGCCGTAGGATTACAGTTCGCGCTACCCGTTGGGCTGATCACCGGGCTGCTGGTGTTTGTCCCCTATCTGGGGGTCGGACTGGGCGTGTTGCTTGGCTCCGTTGCCGCATTTATGCAGCCGGATGCGTCAATGATGAGTGTTGGTTTGGTATGGGCGGTATTTGCTGTTGGACAGTTCCTTGAAGGGCTGTTTGTCACCCCAAAATTTGTCGGTGAGCGAATTGGGCTGCACCCGGTTGCGGTATTGTTTGCTTTGCTTGCCTTTGCGCAGTTGTTTGGTTTTTTCGGTGTATTGATGGCGTTACCGGCCAGTGCGGCAATCCTGGTCTGGCTGCGACACTTGCAGTCGAGGTATCAGGCGAGTGACGTTTTTTCTCGCTAATGATTTGGCCGGGCAGGGAAACCGGCTGCGGAACTATCCAACTTTTAACATCTTGATGGCTTCTTCCGTGCTGCGGCGCATGCGGTTAAACGCGACACCAAGGGTGCCAATTTCATCTTTGCTTTGCGGTTTGAACGCCGGGATTGAAAAATTTCCCACGGAAACCGCATCGGCCAGGGTGGCCATTTCTGCGACCGGACGGACAATCATTCTGTCCAGCATCACATTCAGTGCAAAAAAAGCGGCAAAAAATACTGCCGCCAGTGAACTCATGAAGGTGGTGAGCGCCAGTCGAGCGGTGGCGGTGATCACGGTGTGGTCAATGGCAACAATGGTGATTCGTGCCGGGGTATCAGCAATTCGTACCAGGCGCGCGACAACCAGTTTTTTTGCCCCCGTTGGCGGGCCAAAAATTTCTGTCAGTTCATTCCGCACACCGCCTCTAATGCCCAGCAGGCGTTGCGCAACGTCACCATGAACACCGGATTGCGCTTCATTTTCATTAAATGAACGCACTTTCATTTCGACAATCCGGGAACCCATTGTGCCGGCAATGGATGCTTCAATATTGGCTATACCGGTAAGATCAAGCACCAGGTTAGCGGCGCGTTTGGCGTGATCGATGGCTTCCTGTTGTAAATATCGATCGGCAAATGCGCCAACGGTGACAAAGCCCGCCGCAAATATGATCACCAGTACCAAATTAAATTTGAGCCGCAAACCCATGTATGCCCCTGTCGTCTTTATTGGTTTTTCTTGTGTGAAACGGAAAACGCATTTGATTCTTTTAATTGCCAGCTGTTTTTAAGCCGCCCCCTGCTTTTATTGCGGCCGCCAACTTTGGACGCTTCGGCGTACACTCAGGAAAAAGCTGTCACGCTCTTCCGGCGTGCGCAGGTGCCCGGCCAGGCGATCATAAAATTCGCGGGAATTCTGCGAGGCTTTGGCATAGCGCGAAACCAACACGCTCGCGATCGGGCCGATGATCGGAGCCAGCGCAACTTCACCAAGTTTGGCCAATTCGGCTGTGATGGGGGCGCCGTTCCGATTGCCCTCTGGGGGAATGTCAGCCGCATATTTGCTCACCTCAGGCGGGGATCTGGAATGGGTCGCATTGTCGGCAATACCCTGATTAAAATCCGACACAATTCGCATGCCGGACTTCATATACATTTCGCGTTTGGCGATGTCGTCAATATGACTGGCAATATGGCGCAACAATTCAACGTTATTTTCGCAGGTGCGCGATGCCCGTTTGACGGTTGTAATGGAATAAGGACCCAAAAATGGCAATAGGGCACGGGTCAAATCTGCCAGCAATCCCGGCGCGAAAGAAGCGGTACTGTCGCTGGATTGGGCGATATTATTTGAGCCTGAATTTGGCGGTTCATTTGCCACGATTTTGATGTTCCATATGCTGGTCTAAAGCCTGAATTGTCAATATGGCATACAAGTGCAACGCCACAATTTAATTGCGCCGCGTTGTTCCGATAAAACGTTTTCGATCAAGTGGCGTGTACCGCAACGAGTTTAGCCGGTTTTTTCCGGGCAATCTATGTGAGAAATCACAACATTCAAGCGGCAATACCTTGGTCAAGTGTCAGTACTGTTCACGTTTACTCATAAGCCAGAAAAAAGCGACGTGAATCACCTTTGGTCGTCATTCTGGTGTCAGGCGGGAATCCAAGTCACAATCTCGCCGATTCCCGCCTGCGCGGGCATGATGGGGTAATTTGACTAAGCGAACAGCATTGGGTCAAGTGTCGATTTATTCATTGACGGTTGCGGGCAAAATTCTCTAGGCGGGGCCAATTCCATTGCCGACACCGGGACGGTTGACCATGTCACGGTCACGAACTGCTGCAAAATCGAGCATTTTTTGGATGGATCGTTTTGCGCGCCCGGCCAGTTCGGAATTAATCTTGATCTCATTGCGGCCCGTTTCCAAAACATGCGCAAGATTTTCCAGTCCGTTCATCGCCATCCATGGGCAGTGCGCGCAGGACTTGCAAGTTGCAGAATTGCCCGCGGTTGGTGCCTCAATCAGCACCTTGTCAGGCGCCACCGCCTGCATTTTGTGAAAAATGCCTTTGTCGGTCGCAATAATCAGGGTATTGCTGTCCAATGTTTGGGCGGCCTTGATCAATTGCGAAGTTGAGCCGACGACATCGGCCAGCTGCACCACCGCAGCCGGGCTTTCCGGATGGGCCAGAATTTTGGCTTGTGGGAAGCGCGCTTTCAGGTCGAGCAGCTCGGTCGTTTTGAATTCGTCGTGGACAATGCAAGACGCCTGCCACAGCAGCATATCCGCACCAGTCTGGCTCTGAATGTATTGTCCTAAATGACGATCCGGCGCCCATATGATTTTTTCGCCGTTGGCATGCAGATGGTTAACAATTTCCAGACCGATTGCAGATGTCACCGTCCAGTCGGCTCTGGCCTTTACCGTGGCGCTGGTATTGGCGTAAACCACCACGGTTCGGTCAGGGTGGGCATCACAAAACGCGGTAAATTCAGCTGGCGGGCAGCCCAAATCGAGTGAACATTCGGCCTCAAGATCGGGCATCAGCACGCGTTTTTCCGGGCTGAGTATTTTTGCTGTTTCGCCCATAAATCGCACGCCGCAAACAACAATTGTTTTCGCCGGGTGGTTGAGGCCAAAACGAGCCATTTCAAGGGAATCAGCAACACAGCCACCGGTTTCGTCGGCTAGATCCTGCAGGTCAGGATGAACGTAATAGTGCGCGACCAATACGGCATTGTGACGACCAAGCAGGTCCTTAATGCGCGACTTTAGCTGACGACGTTCGCTTGGCGACGGCTCGGCCAACACCTTCGCCCAGGCCTGACCAAGGCTCATTTTTTTACGGTCGGGTCGCGCTGGTAAATCAAAGCCAATGGGTATGGATGTTGCTGGCAAAATGGATGTCTTCATGGTTCAGGTCACCTCATTACGATCTTGATACCGCGGATCCTGCCAGGCTTGGGTTTGCATGACCTCACGGATGACCATGACCGCATCCCAGCAATCTACATAACGGGTGTACAGGGGGGTGAATCCAAACCTGACCAGGTTGGGCTGACGAAAGTCCCCGATCACACCTTTATCGATAATGGCTTGCATGATTTCATAAGCGTGTTCATGCGCAAATGACAGCTGGGATCCGCGAAGTGTCTGCACCCTTGGTGATATGCAGCCAAAACCATATGGTCCACAGTGATCCACCATCAAGCGCCCAAAAAGGTCCGTTAGTGCCAGCGATTTTGTGCGGACGACAGCCATATCCACGCCTTCAAATGTTTCGATCCCGCAGCGTAATGCCACCGTTGCCAGCACCGCAGGGGTGCCGCATAACATGCGTGAAATATTTTCTGCCGGTAAATAGGTGGTGGAAAATTGAAACGGATGCCGATGGCCGAACCAGCCGGAAAGTGGCGTGGATAAACGTGTTTGCCACTTCGTTCCGACATATAAATAGGCGGGTGCCCCGGGGCCACCATTGAGATATTTGTAGCCGCAGCCGACCGCAAACTCGGTGCCGTCCGCATTGAGTTTTAACGGCACCGCACCCGCGCTGTGGCTCAAATCCCATATGACATAGGTGCCGGCCAAGGTGGCCGCATGATTGATGGCGGCCATGTCATGGCATTGCCCGGTGCAGTAGTCGACCTGGGTAATCAACGCAACGGCGGTTGACTCGTCAAGCGCCTCCAAAATTTGATCATGTTCAACCAGTTTTAGCGTAAAACGACCACCCAACATGGCATTTACGCCCTCGGCCATGTACAGATCGGTCGGAAAATTGCCGCGCTCCGAAACAATGACGTTGCGTTTGGGGTTATTGGCAATGTCCGGCAGGGCAAGGATGCCGGCGAGCAACTTAAATACATTGATCGATGTTGAATCGGCGACAACAACCTCATCCGCTTGTGCGCCAAGGAGCCCGGCCAACTTGGCACCCACTGTTCGCGGAAGATTGACCCAATCGGCACTGTTCCAGGCACCAATCAGGTTCGCGCCCCATTGCTGAGTAACGGCATTTTCGATGGCGGCGGCCGTTTTTGCGGGGAGCGCGCCGAGCGAATTGCCATCCAGATAAATTTTATTGTCTGGCAACACAAATCGCGCGCGCATTGCGGCGAGCGGGTCGATCAGATCCAGATCCTCACAGAATTTGCGGTCGATTACGCTTTTTGTTGATTCAATATTGAAGGGTTCCATGGCGAAATTATCGCAGACGGTTCGACCGGTCATCTACCCAATGCCGGATTTCATTAACATTTGGTGAATTT
>JANPNU010000500.1:0-5275 GCA_031427615.1 Burkholderiales bacterium | reverse complement strand
ACTTCATCACGGCAGTGTCGCAGCGGTCGCAAAAAGCAACCACTACGACAACAACCGTGGTGATAAAGATGACCTCAGCGGCGACAGCGCTGATAGCAGCGTCCATTCCACACCTCGCGGTGCCCGTATTCGGGTGATATTGCCAAGGCGGCCGGGTCGCATGTAAAACCAAGCTGATAGACGAAACCGACCGACACCTTTCGCGGTCAGAAAACAGTGAACTCGGTATTATTGTTGACAAGCGAATATTCCGGCACGAATTATGCATATAAGGTCTTATCCAATTATTAGGGTAAGACGATGTTTGAATTAACGGAAAGACCAAAAAATCCAATGGCTGCGGTTTCCCCCACCACCGGGCATTTATTGTTAGTCGATGACGACGCGGACCTGTTGCATTTGCTTGCCATTCGATTGCGTGCCACCGGTTATCACGTGGCGACCGCATCCAGCGGCCAGCAGGCCTTATCAAAAATCGCCGCGGAGCGTCCTGATTTGGTCATCACAGATTTACGCATGGACGGCATGGACGGCATGGGCCTGTTTGCGGAAATCAACCAGCGATATGGCGGGCTGCCGGTCATCATCCTGACCGCGCACGGCACCATACCCGATGCGGTCGCAGCAACCCAGGATGGTGTGTTTGGCTACCTGACCAAGCCCTATGACGCAAACGATTTACTCGCAAAGGTGGCGCGTGCATTAACCTTGCATGGCGCGCAGGGCGCGATCAAACGTGCGTCGACCCCGGCCGGCGTGGCTCTTTGGCGCGCCTCGATCATCACCCGGGCACCCGCCATGGAAGAGTTATTGGTGCGGACCGAGCGGGTGGCACAAAGCGAAGCCAGTGTGTTGATTCAGGGCGAAAGTGGCACCGGTAAAGAACTGTTGGCGCGGGCGTTGCATGATGCGAGCCCACGCGCAGGCAAGCCGTTTGTGGCACTCAACTGTGGCGCGATACCGGAGGCGTTGCTCGAAAGCGAATTATTCGGCCACAAAAAAGGCGCGTTTACCGGTGCCATTGCTGATCATCCTGGCTTATTTCTGGAAGCCAATGGCGGCACACTTTTTCTCGACGAGATTGGTGACATGCCGGCCGCGCTGCAGGTGAAATTATTGCGCGCACTGGAAAGCCATGAAATTCGCCCGGTCGGTGATGTAAAAAATATTCCGGTTGATGTACGCATCGTCTCGGCAAGTCACCGTGATTTGGTCAAAGCGCGCGACGCCGGTGAATTTCGCGAGGATTTGTTTTATCGCCTGAATGTGGTCACGCTAAAAATTCCTCCCCTGCGTGAGCGCCGTGAAGATATCCCGTTGTTGCTGTCCGCCTTTGTAAAACGTCTGGCGGCACGTTACGCAAAACGTGTCAGCGGTTTTTCGCCCGACGCTTTATCCACCATGCTCGCCGCACTCTGGCCGGGCAATATCCGCCAGGTATTAAATGTGGTGGAACAGGCGGTTGCATTAACAACTACCGAAATTGTGCCATTAAGCGTGGTTGAACAAGCGATGCAGCTCGGCAAGGATAGTCTGGATGGTTTTGAAGAAGCACGGCGTCAGTTTGAATACGACTACCTGACACGCCTGTTAAAACTCACCCGTGGCAGCGTCACGCAGGCGGCAAAAATTGCCAAACGTAATCGCACGGAGTTTTACAAATTGCTGCAAAGACATGGGTTGGAAGCGGCGCATTTCAAAAACTAGGCCGCCGAATCATGCCGGTTTGATACAAGAAAATTCAGTGACAATTGCGGCACCGAATCCAAAAAACTGCGACTCATTGCGGCACTTTTTGCATGATTCCTGTCGTCAACTAGCGACGGCATTTGCATCGCCAAAACAAACACTTAGCAAAATGCCGCCAATTGCGTCGTGATTCAGCGACAAACGCACCTCATGCGACCTTGTCCTTTTGTACATCATGCCCCGCAAATCAGGGGTTATTTGTCTCCCAAAAAATCTGGCACGGCAATTGCGATAGTTAAGTTGAATACTAGCGGACCGCCCTCCCTCCCTGGGCGGAATCGTTAGCGGATAGGTCCCCGCTAACTGAGGTTCTCCTCTGTAAGTATTCGAGAGTGCGCCTTCTGGGGTGGTCGAAAGATCACCCCATTTTTTTGCAGGCCAACTCCCCAACATCACCTTCCCCAAAATGCATCAACCGCGCCGCATTAAATAGGCAGGTTAATACCCGCGTTCGAAATCGACGACCAACGGCAGCACACCTGTCGCACGAAATTGCGCAACATTTGCGGCAACGATTTTTGATGCACTCAGTTGGTTGGTGGGCGCGGAGATATGTGGCAGCACCGTTATTTTCGGGTGCGCCCAAAGTGTGTTTTCCTCCGGTAACGGCTCAGCCTCAAACACATCCAACACAGCGTGCGACAGCATGCCCGCATCGAGCGCAGCAACCAGCGCATCAGAATTGACAATTGCGCCACGTGCAAAATTAATCAACGCCGTACCTCTGGACATCATGCCAATACGCTGATGATTGATCAGATTGCGGGTGGTAGCAGTGAGTGGTAACAGCAACACCAGAATATTGGCTTGTTGCAACACTTGCTGCAAGCCGTCATGACCGAGGTAACTTTGTACGCCGTCAATAGGCCTGCCATGTTGACTCCAGCCACACACCCGATATCCGGCATCCAACAGGCGGGAAGCAGCCGCGCGACCAAGTTCACCCAGACCGAGAATGCCAACGGTCACGTCACGTGCTGCCCGGTATGGTCGCGGCTTCCATTGTTGTTGTTTTTGTTGCGCGGCGTAGGCCGGCATATCACGATGTAAATATAGCGTCCACGCCAACACCGCTTCGCCCATGGTTTGCGCCAACATGGGATCAATCAACCGTACCAACGGCAAATTGCGTTTTGCAGTGATGGGCAACAGGCGCTCAACCCCGGCCCAGACACTTTGCACCCATTTCAGGTTTCGATATCGTGCCAGTTGGGCAGGATCAGGATCCGCAACAATGACAATTTCGACCGCCGCAGCCTCACCATCAATTAATGCACGATCACCAACAATGCGTTCAGTCGGCATCGCAGCTGACAACGCGGCGATCCAACCGGCGTCATCATGGCGCGAGACAAATGCGATCACCATTTCCCCTTGCGGGTCATACGGCATACACCGCCGCCATGTCGCGAAAACCCTTGATTTCCAGCGGGTTGCCAAAGGGGTCAACAAAAAACATGGTGTGTTGTTCACCCGGCTCCCCGGCAAAGCGCACACTTGGCGGAATCACAAACGTCACGCCACGGGCGGTGAGTGAATCCGCCAATGCCTGCCATTCCACCAGCGGCAATACCACACCAAAGTGCGGCATCGGCACCAGGTGTTCACCCACTTTGCCGGTGGCCGCCGTGGTCAGCGGTGTGCCCAAATGCAGTGAGAGCTGATGGCCAAAAAACGAAAAGTCAACCCAGGTGGCGGCGCTGCGTCCCTCAGTGCAGCCGAGCAGGTCGCCATAAAAGCGCCGCGCGGCGTCGAGGTCGATTACGTTGATTGCAAGGTGAAAAATGGTGGTCATAACAGTCCAATGTGGTTCAGCCAGAATTGAGCAGAATTGTGAGGTGTTTGCGGTACAACGCAGCAAGGTTGAGACCTAACTATAAATGCATTGCAGCCTTCCGGAGTATGATAGCGATCAATAAAGCAAACGAATTTCCATGTTTTGGCTAACTCATAAACAGCATCATTTGATGCCATTTGTGATGATATACTTTTCGCCTCACATCAACAAATGGCAGCCATGAGAACCACCGTAAATCTTGACGAAAAGTTACTATTGCAGGCATCCCGCATCAGCGGATTGACGGAACGGACGTTGCTGATTCATGAAGGTTTGCAAGCACTGATCCAGCGCGACAGTGCGCGCCGTCTGGCACGCCTTGGGGGAACACAAAAGGCACTAAAAGCGCCACCGCGCAGACGCAGCGACAAATAGCACATGATCCTTGTAGATACGTCGATCTGGATTGATCACTTTCGGCGCAAAGATCACCCGCTTGCGGACTTATTATCGCGCGGCAGTGTATTGATGCACCCATTCATTCGGGGCGAGCTGGCGCTGGGCAATCTAAAATCTCGCGCCGAGATTCTGCAACTGCTCGGTGACCTGCCGCAGGCAACTATGGCGGACGAACATGAATTGCTGCAAATCGTCGAGAGCCGCCAGTTGATGGGACTCGGAATCGGTCTTGTCGATGCCCATTTGATTGCCTCCGCCTTGCTGGAGGCGTGCCCGATTTACACCCGTGATAAACACCTGCTTGCCGCCACGATCAAATTGAAAATTGCAAGCGTTTAATTGATTACTGCGGCTATTCCACCTCTTCAATCCATGTCGCCTCCCGCCATGTTTACCCCGTCAATTTACCGACTCGATTTCCTGAAGAGCCGAAATAAAAAATTTCGATATGTGGCTTGCAAAACACCCGCGCCCCATGCTCGACGCCAAGCCTAAGTGAAATTAATCGTTGTGTAATTTATGGTTATCGCATCAAGCAAACATCGGTCAACTGTTCGGCACTACCACTCTGCGTAATCCAGAACACAAAAAACTGGAAAATGCGTAGGAAAGAAAATTTCAAATTTGGCGGGAACGCGAGTAGTCACTGTGAGTCAATCGCGTCTACTTCATCTCAAATGTGAGTGTGGCCCAATTTGTTTCGTAGTCCGCGTCGGCGTCTTTGACCGGATGCACGTGTATGAGCGCGATATACCAGGCGGATTTTTTGCTGATCTTGACACTCGCCAGACCATTTTTGTCGGTGCGTAGTTTTAGGGCGTTGACGCGCCGCTCGGCGTCATCGTCCTCGTTGAACCCAGCGTGATTGACATAAACGAGATGATTCGCAACCGGCTGGCCGTTGTGCAAAACCTGGAAGCGCAATGATTCATTTAGTTTTAGTTCATAGGGATTATTCTGGGGAACGATCTCCACTGTATAACCGAGGCGCCGGGAATAATCCGTGGTGTAAGTATTGCCGACCTGGATGACTGCCTTGACATGTTTCGCTGAGCGTTGACGCACGGCGGAAAGTTTGCTTTCACTCTCGAACGAGGCCAGGCCATCCAGCGCCCCATAAGTCTTCAGGAAGGCGCGAAAATCGACCGTCGGCAGCGTCCTCACGCCGGGTCGGGTTGAGACGCCGGTGACATGGGTGCCTGCCTTGCCGGTGGTGAAGGTCAGGTAGGAGGCCGCATCGGCATCGTGCCAATCGGTCACCGGTGGATGGAACACCTTGTCATCCGCCGC
>JANPNU010000499.1:0-8107 GCA_031427615.1 Burkholderiales bacterium | reverse complement strand
CCACCCTCGCCAAATATATGTTCAGCGTGTCCGCAATTCGAGCAGGTATGCATCGCCATGTTTTCAACAATACCAATGATCGGGACACCGACTTTTTCAAACATTTTCAACCCCTTCCTTGCGTCGAGTAGGGCGATGTCTTGCGGCGTAGTCACAATCACGGCACCGGTGACCGGAACTTTTTGCGCCAGCGTTAACTGAATATCACCGGTCCCGGGCGGCAAATCAATCACCAAATAATCCAGATTGTTCCATTGGGTTTCATTCAAGAGCTGTTCCAGTGCCTGCGTTACCATCGGGCCCCGCCAGACCATAGGCGTTTCCGGGTCAATCAAAAATCCGACACTCATCGCCTGAATTCCGTGCCCTTCCATCGGTTGCATTGACTTGCCATCCTTTGATTGTGGGCGTCCAGTAATGCCCAACATGGTTGGCTGTGACGGCCCGTATATGTCGGCATCCAACATACCCACGATCGCCCCCTCGGCGGCCAGTGCCAGTGCGAGATTCACCGCGGTAGTTGATTTACCCACACCGCCTTTTCCGGACGCAACTGCAATAATGTTCTTGATGTTCGGGTTTAACTTCACACCACGTTGAACACTGTGCGAGACGATTTTGGAATAAACATTGACCGATACGTTGCCAATGTCCTCGATCTTTTTTAGCCGGTCAATCACAGATTTGCGAATGACCTCGGTAACACTCTTGCCAGGGTAACCGAGTACGATTTCGAGCGACACATTGTTGCCGTCAATAACAATGTTTTTCGCCGATTTACCATCAACGTAATTTTCGTCGGTAATCGGATCAATCAATTCACGCAGCGCATTTTTGATCGTATCTGTAGTAATGCTCATGGTATGCCCCAAGTTTTCAGTTATTGCTATTTTATCGGCAATAACCGCCATTCTTGCTGCCAAATGACTAATGCGGCTTTATATCTTTGTATGAGTGGGCTTGTTACAATGTCAGCCTAGAAATCATGACCCTACATTGACTGCGCAATGCGGTTGATATTGCCCTTTGATACGCCACACACCATGCAACGCAAACTATTTGTCACTACCGCCCTACCCTACGCCAATGGCGGATTCCATATTGGCCACATGATGGAATATATTCAGGCCGATATTTGGGTGCGTTTCCAGCGGATGCGTGGCCATCAAGTACATTTTGTGTGCGCGGATGACGCGCATGGCGCGCCGATCATGCTCAATGCGGAAAAGCAAGGCATTACACCGGAGCAGTTGGTCGCCGCCGTTGCCGCCGAGCATATCGAGCAGTGGCCTCAATTCCACATCAGCTTCGACTATTGGCATTCGACCCATTCGCCGGAAAATGTTGCACTCTCGCAAGAAATCTATCAGCGCCTCAAGGCAAACAAACTGATTGTCAGCAAAGAAATCGAGCAGTTTTATGACCCGGTCAAGGGCATGTTTTTGGCGGACCGCTTTGTAAAGGGTGAATGCCCCAAATGTGGCGCCAAGGATCAACATGGTGACTCCTGTGAAGTATGCGGCGCGGTATATTCGCCTGTTGAGCTCAAATTCCCCTACTCGGTTTTGACCGGAGCAAAACCGGTGATGAAAAAATCTGAACACTTATTTTTTAAGTTATCGGATAAAAAGTGCATCGCCTTTTTGGAAAAATGGGTGGCGGAAACACCGATTCAATCCGAAGTTAAAAATAAACTGGCGGAATGGCTTGGTGATGGCGGAAAAAACCTGCGCGATTGGGATATTTCCCGTGACGCGCCATATTTTGGTATTGAAATCCCGGGCTCACCGGGCAAATATTTTTATGTCTGGCTGGATGCGCCAATTGGTTATTTGGCCAGCCTTAAAGCTTACTTCGCCTCCGGTGGTGCTGCGGCAAACGGTGAGCCACGGGATTTTGATTCGTTTCTAGGCGATGAAAAAGTTGAGCAATATCATTTTATTGGCAAGGATATTGTTTATTTCCATACGCTGTTTTGGCCGGCCATGCTGCACTTTGCAGGACGCAAGGTGCCGAACAATGTGTTTGTTCACGGCTTTTTGCAGGTCACTGGCGAAAAATTATCCAAGTCGCGTGGCTTTGGTCCGACGCCAACCAAATACCTTGCGTTGGGATTGAACACCGAATGGTTGCGGTATTACATTGCGGCCAAATTAAACGACCGCGTCGAGGATATCGATTTCAGTCCGGATGATTTTATTGCGCGGGTGAATGCCGATCTGATTGGCAAGTACATCAATATCGCCAGTCGTGCGGCCGGTTTCCTGCACAAGAAATTTGACGGTGCCTTGCTGGGTGTCAACGGCAAACACCCGGTTCTAAATGCAATCATTGATTCGTCCGAAGAAATTGCCACGCTCTATGAGGGTCGCGAATTTGGCAAGGCGGTCAGACGCATCATGGATCTGGCTGATCAGGTGAATCTTTTTGTTGATTCAGAAAAACCGTGGGCATTGGCAAAGGATGACGCCAACAACGCCTCATTACATGCGAGCTGCTCGATTATTATCAACGCGTTTCATTTGTTGACCGCGTTACTGACACCGATTCTGCCAAAACTCGCCGATGAAGCGGCTGCATTTCTCAACATAAAAGGTTATGATTGGGCTGCTTCAAAAAAATTATTGCCTGCTGGCCATCAAATCAAACCCTATAAACATTTAATGTCGCGAATCGATCCCAAACAAATTGACGCATTGCTGGACACGCCGCAAGCAGCTGACGTTAAGGCGGAAAAATTGGGCAAGGCCAGTGCAAAGAGTGATGCCAAATTGGCAACCACCCCGGCCAACGACGAACCGGCAACGATTGCAGAGTTCGCGTTACAGCCGGTGGAATCGCCTAAACCGATTGTCATCCAGCCGGTTGCGGAAACCATTTCAATTGACGATTTTGATCGCATTGACCTCCGGGTTGCAAAAATTCTTGACGCTGAATTTGTGCTGGAGGCCGACAAGTTGTTGCGCCTGACACTTGATCTTGGCATTGAACAACGCCAGGTGTTTGCTGGCATTCGCTCGGCGTACAACCCCAAAGATCTGGTCGGTCGGTTAACAGTCATGGTCGCCAATTTGGCGCCGCGCAAAATGCGCTTTGGTGAATCACAAGGCATGGTATTGGCTGCCGGTGACGGCATCGGCATTTATTTGTTGAGTCCGGATTCCGGCGCAATCCCAGGGATGCGCATCAAGTAAGCCGGATTCGAATCCCGCACCCAGGTTGCGCCAATAACCAACCAATGGTGTGCCCCATTCGTCGTTTATGACCGTATCCTTGCCGCCACCCTATTCGCTTGACCGCGCGATTCTGGAAACAGAAGTTCGCATCGACACTTATCGCGCCTCCGGCCCCGGTGGCCAGCACGTCAACAAGACTAATTCTGCGATTCGCCTGTCGCATCTGCCGTCTGGCGTGGTGGTGATTGCACAAGATTCGTCGTCACAATTTCGCAACAAAGAGACGGCCTTTGAAAGGTTGATCGAACGGCTCATCAAAAAAAACCACGTGCCCAAAAAACGACTACCGACCAAGCCGTCGCGCGCGGCAAGGGAAAAGAGAATAGTTGAAAAGAAAACACGCGCAGTTGTTAAAACCACCCGTCGCAAAAAAGTAATGGTGGACGAATGAATACAATCACCGTGCGCGTTGTTATCTCCGGTCGGGTTCAGGGGGTGGGATACCGCGAATCCATGCGTATGGTTGCGCAAGCACTTGATGTCACGGGTTGGGTTCGAAACTGCGCGGACGGCGGTGTTGAAGCCACGGTCCAGGGAGAGGAACACGCGGTTGAACGATTGATTGCGTGGTGCCATAACGGCCCACCCGGCGCAAACGTTCAATTTGTCCAGGCTGATCTTAGTGACACGGCCGACACATTTATCGCCTTTTCTCGATTGCCAGACGCAGAGTAGGCGGCTGCATTTCCTTGCCTCGCGGCGTTTAATGCGCGGCGGCAGCAGCTAGCCGAAATTCCAGAAATAGGGCAGAATCGGTCGCTACCATTGCTGCATCGCTGTCAATTTGGGCCATATGAAGTCGCATTCAATTCCAAAAACGATAAAACGAATTCGCAATATTGTCCTGCATGAAACTGGTCAGGATCTGTCGCGGCACGCATTGCGCGAAATCGAGGCCGAATTGGTCGCGACGGATGTAAACAAAATCGATGACGGCCATGTCGAATTTCAGTCACGCGAAGTCACCATTCTGCTTGCCGACTTGCGTGGCTTTACCGCATTGGCCTCCGAACATCCGTCGGAAACCGTGATTCAGATGCTGAATCCAGTATTGATTCGCATGAGCGAAATCATTTTCAAACACGGCGGAACCATCGACAAATTCATGGGTGATGCCATCATGGTTTTGTTCGGCGCTCTCACCAAACGTGATGATGATGTCGCGCGCGCACTGGCGTGTGCGGTTGAAATGCAAATCAAACTGCATGAGTTGAACGGCGAGCACAAGCAACAGGGCCTGCCTGATCTTTATATGGGCATTGGCATCAATACCGGCGAGGTCATGGCCGGCGTGCTGGGCTCCGATATTTATTCTGAATACACCGTCATTGGTGATGAGGTGAATTTGGCCTCGCGCATTGAGGCGTTCAGCTTGCGTGGCCAGGTGTTGATCAGCGACGGTACGTTTCAACGGTGCCACGATTTTGTGGAAACGTCCGAACCGATGATCGTGAACGTCAAGGGCAAATCACAATTTGTCAGTGTACGCGAAGTGTTGTCCATCCCCACCAAGGGACTCAAGGTGCCGAGACAGGAGTTTCGCCGCAGCCACCGGGTGGATGTACGTCTGCCGTTTTCCTATCAACTGGTACGCAGCGGTATTGTCCTGCCGGAATTACTCGCCGGCACCATTCACGACATTGGTTATCACGGCGTATTGGTTGAACTCGCCGCGCCGCAGGCGCCCACTACCGAAATGAAGCTGACCATTGACTTGCCACACGTTTCCTACGTTGCCAAAGAAATTTATGGCAAGGTGGTGAACCAAAAGACCCGTGACGGCGTGATGTACACTGGCATCGAGTTTACAACCGTGCCACCGGTAGTGAATACGCAGATCCAGTTGTTTGTACAACTGCTGGTACTCGCCGACTAAACTCCATATGGGGAGCGCACTTTGCAGCCTTATTCGGTGAAAACGCCCGCAGAATAAAGACCTGCCGAATAGGGAACTTCTAAAAACCTGCCCTTTACCGGCGTCCCGCGGGATACACTTCGATAAAGGTCGGCATCCAATTTTTGGTTGCCCTTGAACCCGCAATATAAATTGGGCCCCTGCCTACGCAGGGGAGGGAGTTTTTGAGGTTTTTAGACAAGCTCCCAATAGATGGTCACCTCACTGTGGCGTGGCGTTATCACCCATGCAGAATAGATCGCTCCAGTGGCGCACGCCATCTTAACGCGAACGTGGCCTTGATGTTTTTATTTTACGTTTATTCGCGGCCGTCTTGCCGCCAACGACGTTTTGTTCTGACCCGTCGGCAGATTGCGTGGCTGGCATGACGTTTTTCATCCATTGGGTCGGGTCAAATGCGGCGGCAAATCGAGCCATGTCATCAGCAGTCACATTGCCAAATTCATTTTTCTGCTGCCCCATCAAATTGAGGGTGTCACGCTGATACTCGAGCGCTTTGATGGATAACGTCAGGGCATTTACCTGCATTTGCAGCCAGCTGGATACGGTTTGCAATTCACGTATTCTTTTCTCAATCTCCGCCGGATCCATCACGCCCATTGGTGGTGCGCTGGCTCCTTGGCCAAGCCCGGACATGCCGGTCATTTGACGTAACAGCTCGAAATAATCCGGAAGTGGCTCTGCTGGCATGTTTGGATCGCACGAATAAATTAACGATTGTGTTTGTCGATAAACGCCCGAATTTTCGGATAAATCATTTGTCGATATTTACGGCCGGAAAATATTCCATAGTGTCCGACACCTGGCGCCGTGTAATGCTGTCGGCGATTGGCGGCAATGCCGGTGCACAAAGTATGCGCCGCCTCGGTTTGGCCACTGCCGGAAATATCATCGAGCTCACCCTCAATGGTAAACAAGGCGGTTTTGGTAATCGCCTCGGGCGTGACCGGCTGGTCGGCGACAACCAACGTTCCGCGGGCGAGGCGTTGCTCCTGAAAAACCCGCACGATGGTATCAAGGTAATACTCCGCCGGCAAATCCATCACGGCATTGTATTCGTTGTAAAACCGACGATGCGCTTCTGCCGACTCACCGTCCCCTGCAATCAGGTGATCGTAATAATCACGATGTGATTGCACATGACGTTGCGGATTCATGGCGACAAATCCTGCTAACTGCATGAACCCCGGATAAACACGACGCATCGCACCTTCGTATTTCACCGGCACCCGTTGAATCACGTTTTGCTCAAACCAATGCAGCGGTCTACGGGTTGCGAAATCATTCACCGAGGTCGGATTTTTACTGGTATCAATCGGTCCTCCCATCATGGTCATGCTGGCTGGCAATTTTTCACCGTTCGCCGCCATCAATGCAATTCCGGCAAGTACCGGCACCGTCGGCTGGCATACCGAAACGACGTGAACAATGCCATTGCCCTCCGTCCGTTTTTGCATGAAACGAATAAATTGCTGAACATAAGCCGCGTAATCATCAAAATGAAATGCGCCACGCGCCAAGCTGATATCTCGACAATCCTTCCAATCCGTGATGACGACATCATGGTCCGGCAACATGGTTTGCACGGTGTCGCGCAACAACGTGGAAAAATGCCCGGATAGGGGCGCAAAAAGCAACACTTGTGGCTGTGCCTTAATCGCACGGGTGGTTTTGCCAGCCGACACGCCGGTTTTGGCAAAATGCCGCAATTCACAAAATGGCAAATCCAATATCACCCGTTCTTCAATATCGACCCGCTCGCCGGCAACATCAATATGGCCGATTGCAAACGCCGGACGATTGTAGCGGCCAGTCAAACGCAACATCAAATCAATGCCTGCGACGGCTTTGCCCGCATTGGGCGCATAGGACAATGGCGAAAGCGGGCTCGTTAACACATCGGTACTGGCCTCCGCCCACCATCGCCATGGCTCAACAAGGGATCGCTGCAATTCGTGAAATTGATAAAGCATCGTACATTTCCTTCCGAGCAAATAAAATTGGGGCATTGCCCCAGACTGGCCTAGTTTACTGCGGCGCAGCAAATAATACGACCAACGATGAAAATCAACCCATGGTAAAGGGGCCAATCCGCCTGCCTATTCAACTTATTGACCCGAATCAAGTTATCAACGGTGACGGTCAAACCAGATTTTGGCCGAAAAAAACGCCAATCTCTGCTACTCTGCCAGCTGACCAAATAACCTGCTAATCAGGCGACACTTATGTCGACGCCGGCCCTTCAAAAATTGCGCACGGATTTCTACCCCCCAATCGAGCCATTTGCGATCGGCAGCCTCGCCCTGGATGAAACTCACACCATGTATTTCGAGCAATCCGGCAACCCGAATGGTGTGCCCGTGTTGTTTTTGCATGGTGGCCCGGGGTCAGGCGCATCCCCCTCACATCGACAATTTTTTGATCCCTTGTTTTATCGCATTGTTATATTTGATCAACGCGGTGCCGGCCGCTCAACCCCGTTGGGTGAATTAAAAAACAACACCACCCCGTTGTTAATTGCCGACATTGAGCAGCTGCGCGAAAAACTTGGCATTAGCCGCTGGATCGTATTTGGCGGCTCATGGGGATCGACCCTGGCGCTGGCCTACGCCGAATTTCATGCTTCGCGCGTGATGGCTCTCGTATTACGTGGTATTTTTTTGTGTCGCCAATTTGAAATCGACTGGTTCTTGTACGGACTCAAACACATTTTTCCGGAAGCATGGCACAAACTGGCCGATCACCTGCCGGCGCTGGAGCGCAACAACATTCTGCAGGCGTACCACGCGCGCATTACCGATCCTGATCCGTCCATTCACCTTCCTGCCGCACGTCAGTGGAGTATTTACGAAGGTTCATGCTCAACTCTATTGCCGAATGATGCCGTTGTCGCCAACTTCGGCAGCGACCGGGTTTCTCTGGGATTGGCGCGAATGGAATCCCATTACTTTATGCA
>JANPNU010000498.1:0-2823 GCA_031427615.1 Burkholderiales bacterium | reverse complement strand
GATGTACAGTCAACCCGACTGGAACAACGGTAGGGTTGATCGATTCAGCGGCCATTTATGGGGCACCCTATGTTGACCGATTTGAACTCACCGCCCGGGTCAGCGTGCGGGTTGCCGACAAAGTCGATGTCATCAAAATTGTTTGGTCACGACATCCGCCTGAAGAACGTCTGGCGATTTTTTCCCCGTTTGGATCGCAAATTGCAGAAGTCGTGTCGAATCGTGACGGCGCAACCCTGCGTCGCACAGACAACGATCATGCGCCGCTTCGTGCGGACAGTGTGGCCGATTTGATGGCGTCGGCTGTGGGCGTGCGAGTTGATACCTTCGCCCTGGCCAGATGGCTGCAGGGTTATGATCTGCAAACCACCTGGGACTCATCTGCTTTTCCGGAAGCAGGTGGCGGGCGCACCTGGCAGGTCGAAGCTGAAAATTTTCGAGTGATCGATGGTGTCCGCGTCGCCGCCCGTGTGACCGCAATCTCGGCTGACACGGTTGTGCGGGTGGTCATCGACAAATTTGGGGTGCGCTAGTGGCCGCACAAAATGTGTTTGCCCCGGCCAAACTGAATCTCTTTTTGCATGTGACCGGCCGTCGCGGTGATGGTTATCATCTGTTGCAATCCATCTTGACTCTGATCGATGTTGGCGACCGTATCACGCTCGCGATTCGGCAGGATGGCGCAATCCGGCGGGTCAATCCCATTGAAGGTATTTCGCCTGATATCGATTTAACATTGCGTGCAGCCACTGCGCTAAAAAACACGACAGGGTGCCCGCTGGGTGTGGATATTGAGCTAGAGAAAGTGACGCCAATGGGTGCCGGACTGGGCGGTGGCAGCGCGGATGCCGCGGCTGTTTTGCTCGCCCTGAACGGGCTGTGGCAGTTGAATTTATCCAATGCAGCGTTACGGGAAATTGGCCTCAGCTTGGGGGCGGACGTGCCTTTTTTCGTTTTTGGCAAAACCGCATTTGCTGAAGGAATTGGTGAAACTCTTGCCGAAATCCGCATCCCCGTCTGGTGGTATGTGGTTTTAATCCCCAAAATTCTGGTGCCAACGCCATTTGTTTTTAGTCAACCAGATTTGACAAGATCGACGCCACACGTCAAAATATCGGACTTTTCTGCGGGTGTCCTTGTTGATGCCCTTTTGCGAACCAGTAATGATTTGCAAGCGGTTGTTTTAAAAGCGTTTCCAGCAGTCGCGGCCAGTCTGGCGGCGTTGTCAGCGGTGTCCAAAAAGTCGGTATTTGGCGCACGCATGACCGGTTCCGGGGCAGGGGTGTTTGCCGCCTTTGAGACTGAGCAAAGTGCCTTGGAAGCGTATCAACAACTATCGCCAGAATTTATCGGATTTGTTGCTAAAGGGTTGGAAAAACATCCACTTCTTTAGCAGGGTTAATATGCCCACTATGTAATTGGGGTATTGAAGAATTTGGGGAGTCGCCAAGTGGTAAGGCACCGGATTTTGATTCCGGCATTCGTAGGTTCGATCCCTACCTCCCCAGCCAGTTTTGCAAGTTATGGTCCTGTGGCTGAATTGTCCGCTCGGTAATATCTTGTGTAGTTGCTTATTCCAACCGTGAGAATGAGGCACTGCCGTAATGTTTGATAATTTAAGTGTGTTCGCCGGAAGTGCGAACCCAAAACTGGCGCGGGAAACCGCGAAGTTGCTGGGTACGCAACTCGGTCGCGCCAAAGTTGCTAAGTTCAGCGATGGCGAGGTAATGGTTGAGATACTTGAAAATGTCCGCGGGAAAGACGCGTACATTTTGCAATCAACCTGTGCGCCGACCAATGATAATTTGATGGAAATCATGGTCATGGCGGACGCCCTAAAACGTTCGAGTGCGGCGCGAATTACGGCGATCATTCCGTATTTCGGCTATGCACGCCAGGATCGACGACCGCGTTCGGCGCGGGTGGCGATTTCGGCAAAAGTGGTGGCAAATATGTTGACCGGTGCCGGCGTGGATCGGGTTTTGACGATGGATTTACACGCGGATCAGATTCAGGGATTTTTTGACATCCCGGTGGACAATATTTACGCCACACCGATTTTGTTGGGTGACGTGTGGAAACACGATTACCCGGATTTGATTGTGGTTTCACCGGATGTTGGCGGTGTGGTCAGGGCAAGGGCGATTGCGAAGCAGCTGGATGCGGAGTTGGCGATCATTGATAAACGCCGCCCACGCGCCAATGTTTCCATGGTGATGAATATTATTGGTGATGTGCGCGGGCATACCTGCCTCATCATGGACGATATTGTTGACACCGCCGGCACCCTGACTGAAGCTGCAAAGGCATTAAAGGAACGTGGCGCAGCTAGAGTGGTCGCGTACTGTACCCACCCGGTGTTATCGGGCCGAGGATCGAGAATCGGATCGCCCGCCCGGTGAGACACACCAGAAGGAACGCACCCAAGTTGAAGCGGACGATCCCTGCCGCGATCGCCGCCAGGTGAAACGGCGGCACGCTCGCAAGCGCGGCCGCGCCAAGGATGCCGGCGCCGTAGGAGGGCCGCTAGCTGAGGAGCTCGCGCGCCCGAGCGACGAGCCGCTTGGCGCGCTCCCCATTCACGCGATCCGCGTGTGCACCCAGCCAGTACCAGGGAAGCTTCCCCAGCACATGCGCTGCGGTGAATACGGCGAGCATCGCCAGCGACAAGCTCGGCGGCACGACCGCCCCAATCGCGACCGCGAGCGCTTCGGCGAGCCCGATCGGAACCAGTCCGACGACAAATCCGAGCGCACCCGCCGAGAGAAGCGCGAGCGCCGGAGATGAGAGGTCTTGCTGGAGTGGCATTGGTCCGGGTAGAGA
>JANPNU010000497.1:0-8892 GCA_031427615.1 Burkholderiales bacterium | reverse complement strand
GCTGAACAACAAGACGACATCGTTGCCGAGCTCAAAGATAGTTTGCTGTCGCAGATCGAGGATCGTGAAGCAGAGCTTGGCCGAAAAATGACCGCTGATGAACTCGCCGCACTAATCAAACAATCCGGTCATCCCATGTTGGTTGCCAGTCGCTATTTACCCCAGCAATATTTAATCAGCCCCGGCATGTATCCATTTTGGTGGGCCAGCATGCGCATCACCTTGCTGGTTGTCGGACTGGTGTACTTGCTGGTGGCAGGCATTGGCCTGGTCACCAACGCCAAACCGATTCAGTCGTTGATTCAATCCACCAATGGATTTTTTGAAACGGCGCTGTTTTATGCGGCGGTCGTGACACTCGTGTTTTGGTTGTTTGAACGCAATCAGGTTCGATTTGGTTTTTTGGATTGCTGGAATCCGGCCAAGTTGGCCCCGGTCGAACCCAAACAGTCGATCAGCCGCGGCGAAACCTTGTTTGAAATTGTCGCCGGCGTTTTGTTTATTTTGTGGTGGACCGGTGCCATTAGTTTCGCCACACAGTTTTCCCATCACGGCAAGTCGGTGCCGTTTGCGATGTCAACGGCGTGGGAGCCGTACTGGTGGCCCATCCTGGCGCTGGGGGTGGGCGAAGTTGGCTTGGCGATCGCCAATCTCGTTTCGCCGTATTGGCAGTGGAACCGGCTATTGGTTCGTATATTGTTCAATGTCATTTCAATAGGGATTGCCACCCAGTTGTTCAGCGAAGAAACATTGATTGTGGTTGCGGACGCTGCAGTCGATATAGGTCGTTATGGCAGCGCAGAGAATTGGTTGAATAAAATGATCCACGGATTGCTGGTGATCCTGTCCCTGGTTTGGCTGTTCGAACTGCTTGGCGACATACGACGACTATTTAGAATGAGTGATCACACGTAAAATTGTTACCATGGAACCCGCAGTTTGTTAAAACATTGTCTGGGCATGGTCAGGAAATCAAGATGAAACAACATTTATCACGCGATCAATTCGAAGCGCTTGAGCAGGTCAGCAAACTCCCCAAAGGCGCGATGCACAGCGCCTGCGTCGCCAGAAACGGCAAATTTCTCACCGGCATTAAAATGCTGGATCATCGCCGCGATGGCAGTTATGCATTGACTGACAAGGGTCGCGAGGCGCTGTTTGTGAAGAACTGCATCGCGGGTCTGAGCGCGGTGGCGGCTGACAACACCGTCAAACTCGATGCTGACATCGCCACTTTTCTCGGCCGCAAAAGTTATATTGTCGCCGCCGCAGTGGCGGGCCGATTCGAGATCACCGAAAAGGGGCGCGAATGTCTGGCCGACATCGCATTGAATCCGTAAACAACAGCGCATTCGCTTTTTATCAATATGGACGGAACGATGCGTCATGGCTGCAGTGAACCCTAACAACAAAAGTACGCTCAGTCTGCGGCGAATCGGCATCGACACCCACCGGGAAAACGTCGCTTATTTGCATCGCAACTGCGCCATCTATCGCGCGGAAGGTTTTCAAACGCTGTCCAAAATACAGGTGCACGCAGCCACCGGTCACTTGATCACGGCGACATTGAATGTGGTGGACGATGAAAACATCGTCACGCCCGGTCAACTGGGCCTGTCTGAGCAGGCATTTAACCAGCTTGGTGTGGATGCGGGTGCGTGGGTGAGTGTGGCACATGCGGAGCGGGCGGCGTCGATGGATGCCGTGCGTCGAAAAATCGCCGGGGAGCGCCTTGATGAAAAGGACTATTACGAAATCATTGCCGATATTGCCGACAGCCACTACACCAAAAACGAAATCGCCGCCTATGTGGTTGCGACCAAGCAAAATGAAATGGATCGCGACGAAGTACTTTATCTGACCCGAGCCATGGTCGCGTCCGGCCAGCGTATTGAATGGCATGAACCGTTGGTTGCGGACAAACATTGTATTGGCGGCATTCCCGGCAATCGCACCTCCATGCTGGTGGTGCCGATTGTCGCGGCGCACGGTATGTTGTTCCCAAAAACATCGAGTCGCGCCATCACTTCCCCCGCCGGCACGGCCGACACCATGGAAGTGTGGTGCAACGTGGCAATGCCGATCGATCAGTTACAGGCGATTGTTCGCGCCCATCGTGGTTGTCTGGCTTGGGGCGGCAATGCCGGTCTGTCACCCGCCGACGATATTTTAATTTCAGTGCAACGGCCCCTCGGCATTGATTCGATTGGGCAAATGGTGGCGTCAATATTGTCCAAAAAACTCGCCGCCGGCGCCACCCACCTGCTGATCGACATTCCGATCGGCCCGAGCGCCAAGGTGCATAGCATGCAAAACGCACAGTCGCTGCGAAAGATCTTTGAGTACGTTGGCGACCATACCGGCATACATGTGGAAGTTGTTGTCACGGACGGCCGTGAACCGATCGGACGCGGTATTGGGCCGCTGCTGGAAGCGCGTGATGTGATGCAGGTATTGCAATGCGATGTCAAGGGGCCGCAAGACCTGCGTGAAAAATCCCTGCAACTGGCCGGACGAATTTTGGAGTTTGACCCGGACGTTCGCGGCGGGCAGGGCTATGCCATTGCCCGCGCTATCCTGGATTCGGGTCGCGCGCTGACAAAGATGAACGCAATTATTGATGCACAGGGGCGCTGTACCGATCCACCAACACTCGGCGAACGCATGTTTGAGGTAGTCAGTCCCGCCGATGGTGTGGTGGTGGCGATGGACAATTTGCGTTTGGCACGGGTGGCACGTTATGCGGGTGCGCCAATCAACAAGGGTGCCGGTGTTGATCTGTTTCATAAAATAGGTGACAGGGTTAGCAAAGGCGACGCGTTGTACCGTGTGTATAGCAAATACCCCGCCGATGAAAATTTTGCCCGGCAGTTGACCAAAGAAAATATCGGCGTGACGGTAGATCATGCCGACCGCCTCGAAAATATTCCGCGGACGTTTATGTCGCGATGATGGTGCTCGGTTTTGCGGACTACCGCGCGGGCGCGGGCGCTGGCCGTCTGGCAACGCGGCTGGGCATTGCCCATGCCAAGGTATCGATCCACCGCTTTTCGGATGGTGAAAGTCGCGTTGCCCTGCCGCCAACACTTCCGGAGCGGGTGATTTTTTGCCAATCGTTGAATAACCCAAATGAAAAATTGGTTGAGCTGTTGCTGGCAGCCAAAACTGCCCGCCACCTTGGCGCCAAACATTTAACGTTGGTGGCCCCCTACCTTTGTTATATGCGTCAGGACATGGCGTTCACCCCCGGCGAAGCGGTCAGCCAGACCATTGTTGGCGTATGGTTGGGCGCGTGGTTTGATACCGTGGTCACGGTTGATCCGCCTTGCATCGCATCGACACGCTGGAGCAGGCAATGCCATCAACCTGCACCGTGACGTTGACAGCCGCATCGGAAATGGGACGTTATGCGCGCGCGCATGCGCCCGGTGCCCTGCTGCCCGGCCCGGATGAAGAGTCCCGCCCAGTGGGTAAAGGTTGCCGCTGAACACGCCCAATCTGGCCATGCAGTTTGCCGCAAGGTGCGCAAGGGAGACCATGACACATCAATCGCCCTGCCGTCGATTGATGTTGCCGACAAGCATATTGTTTTGATCGATGACATCGCCAGTTCCGGCGGCACACTCATATCCGCGGCCCGCCTTTGTCTCGCGCATGGTGCGACACGTGTTGACGCCGTGGTAATGCATGCTTTGTTTGGCGAAGAAGAGCAGCGCAAGTTATCGGCGGCTGGAATGACCCATATCGCCAGCACCGACAGTGTGATGCACGCGAGTAATGCCATTGCGCTGGCACCACTGTTGGCGTCAGCGTTTTAGTTGTCGCTTTGAAACGAGCGTCGTGAGTTCGATCAAAAGGTCGCGAATTTGATTTTATGTTTGCTGAGCATGGTCTCGATATACGGCTTCCATGCGCCACGCGGCGACCACACATTTACAACGGATGCATACGCAACATCCGGGTCTTCTTTTAGAGCGGTGGTCCGATACAAAAACACCATCGATGACGCACGTAGATTAATCTCGCAATGCACCAGCACCTTTTTACCTGTCAGTTTTGACATGGCGTCGGCAAACGTATGGTAGTGCTGCGCCGTTGGCGCACCAAACGGAATCGGAATGTGAAGGTAATGGATACCTTGCCTCTTCAAAATCGCCGCCTCGTCTTTGACATTGCCAGAGATTCCATCCGGAACCAGAAAAACGACCGCGTCAAACTTTTGTGTGCCGAGTAATTGCAGTGCGTCTGCCGTTGGCTGGCCGGAAGTAATGATTTTGGGTGTGGCCGCAACCAGATTAGGCGCGGTGAATTCTAATGTACGCATGGCGCTGTAATGCGCAGACCATACCAACACGATCGCAACGACGTGACGCAGCAAAGTTGAATAACTGTTCATAAATGGATTTTCGTCTAAAACTATACGACGTGTGAATTGATTTTGTTATGTCTGCGTTGTCCGCTTTACGGTAAGTCGGTCGAATAGGTGCCGTCAACAGGTGACGTGTTTGCAACGGGATCGTAGCGCAGTGTTGCATAAACACACATATTGGCCGACGCACCTTGAGATATTGCAAAAGTTAGTCGAGAATTAATGCGGCGGTTTTATCCGTCCGCCCGATGCGCAATCGTGCGAACACAAAATGCGATGTGGAATGCAGGAGCGTCCGTTGCAGTTGTCGTTTTCTCATTGATCCAAAAAAAACAAACCAATTGATAGGGAAATAAACATGAAGATACCAAATTGCCAACTGCATTTGCTTCCAGCAGGTACGCTGCGCCACGCCGTGTTGATTGCACTTTATGGTGCGGTGGCCATGCCTTTGCAGGTCACGTTCGCGCAGACCGCGCCCACCGCCCCGTCTAAAGAAGTCGCTGCGGTTGAGGCCATCACCGTGGTGGGCTCGCGCCGGGTGAATGCCACCGCCACCGACACGCCGGTACCGATAGATTTTATTGCGATGTCCAAAGTCGCCGAACAAGGTGGGCAATTTGATTTGGCGCAGGCCCTGCAATCCATCTCCGCGTCGTTTAATTCCACTCGTCAAACCGGTGCAGATGGTGCGGACTTGATCGACTCGGCGGCATTGCGCGGGCTCGGCTCGGATCAGACCTTGGTGTTGGTTAATGGCAAACGCCGCCACACGGTTTCACTGGTGAATATTTTTGGTGCGCGCAATCGTGGTAATACCGGCACGGACATGAATGCAATTCCGTTGTTGGCGATTGAAAATATTCAGGTGCTGCGTGATGGTGCCGCCGCGCAATATGGTTCTGACGCCATCGCCGGGGTGATTGATATCAGCCTGAAAAAGCGGCGAGGTTGTGAGACCGTATTTGGATATGGCCAGTATTCCGTGGGCGACGGCAAAAATTATCTGGCTTCTGCGTACTGCGGTTTGCAGGTCGGGGAAAAAGGTACGATCGGAATTACCGCCGAGTATCTTGACCGCGGGCGCTCCAATCGTGCCGAAGCAGGCAACCCGCGCATCATCGGCGATACACAATCAAAAAATGCCACCGTTTACGTCAATGGTGACCTGCCCACCAGCGGCACGGGCAAATTTTATTTCACCCTTGGCACACAAACCCGCGAAGCCTCATCCGGCGCATTTGCACGCGGCGGCATCGGCTCCGATGACATCCCGTCACGCAATTCGGCAGCGATGTATCCAAACGGTTTTGTGCCGTTTATAGACGGCGATGTGGATGATCGTTACATGACGGTTGGCCACCGCTGCCAAATGGGCGACTGGAATGCCGATATCTCGCAGACCTATGGCTACAACGCACTCAAGTACAACATCAACAACACCATCAATGCCTCCATTGCCAACCAGGACCGAATTCGTGGTGGCCGCGGCGTGAGTGCCCGATCATTTGATGCCGGTGGTTTTTCGTTTGAACAGCTGACGAGCAATTTTGATATGAGCCGTTTTTATTCGGGCGTGGCCAACGGCATGAATCTCGCGTTTGGTGCCGAGTATCGACGCGAAAACTACCAGATCAGCGCCGGCGAGCCGGGCTCCTACAGCGATGTAGATGGTGTCGGTGTCGGCGGTAATGCCGGTAGTCAGGGGTTTCCCGGTTTTCAGCCGAGTGACCGCACTGATCGCAGCCGTAACAGTGTCGCCGCGTATGTAGACATCGAGACCGACCTTTCCGCAAAATTCAAATTACAAACGGCGTTGCGCGGTGAGAAATTCAGTGATTTTGGCTCCACCGTCACCGGCAAAATCGCCGGCAGTTTCAAAATCGATCAGAACATGTTGCTGCGTGGCTCGGTGAGCAGCGGGTTCCGCGCGCCGTCATTGCAGCAGGTGTATTTTTCATCGACCTTTACCGATTTCATCAGCGGCGTGCCACTTGACGTGGTGTTGGCACCAAACGGCAGCGCCATTGCCAATGCGGCGCGCATTCCGAAGCTTAAGGAAGAAAAGTCCACCAGTCATACACTTGGTGTGACGTGGGCACCGACCTCGGCCACGGCCATCACCGCTGATCTGTATAGGATAAACATAGATGACCGGATTGTCCTTTCGGGGCGCTTCGATGAAGATAACTACCCGGCGCTGGGTTCGATATTGCGGGGCTTGGGTGTCGGCCAGGCACAGTTTTTTGTAAACTCGGTGAATACCCAAACCAAAGGGCTGGATCTCACGCTGTCGCACAAGGCTGATGTAGCGGGCGGAAAATTATCGACCTTTCTCGCTGCCAATTTCAGCAAAACCAGTGTGACTAAAATCAAAACGCCGCCCTCATTGGCCGGTTTTGAGGATGTTCTGCTGTCTGAGCGCGAGCGTTTGTTTCTGGAGCAGGGCGGGCCGCGCACCAAGGCGACGTTGGGATTCAATTATTTAAGCGGCGCCTTCAACACCGATTTCAAAATCATTCATTTTGGTGAACAAACACTCGGTACTTTTTCGGGAACGGCGGGCGGCGTGCCCAATGCCCGTTATGCACCCAAGACCTCGGCGGATCTGAGTCTCACCTGGAGCTTCGACAAAAACACCAAGTTGACAGTGGGCGGCAACAACATCTTCAACGTCAAGCCGACCAAACAGGATGCCAACGAAACTGATAACGGCTTTATTTACGACAGTGTGCAATTTGGGCTGAACGGCGCGTCGTACTTTATTCGCCTGTGGAAAAAGTTTTAATCGTTAATGATTCGATGAATAAAAAACTGCCGGGTGACCGGCAGTTTTTATTTGGTGCGGCAAATTGGGTGCGATCTCTAATTCCACTTCTCAATTATTAGTTCACTAATACGGACGGCTCAAACCCATAAATACCCGTCGTCTTAGCCGCCGCTGGGACGACGGGATCCCTTACTGCAGGGGAGGGAGTTTTTGGGGTTTTTAGAAGCTCCCTTAAGGGGACCTCTAAAACCCCCGTCATCCCGGACGAGGCCGGGATCCAGAGGTGGACAAGTTATTGAAAATACAAATGGACTGGATTCCAGTCCGGGCAAGTGCCCGGTTCATCCTGAGCCCGTCGAAGGGTCGGAATGACGAAATTTGTGGGTTTTTAGAAGTTGCCTTAAATTGATGTCCCATTTATTGGGTTCATCACTTTGACGATTCTTTCGTGATAGCAATCAGCGACCAACCACCTATTGTCAAGATAATGATCGCTATACCAACGTAGAGAAAGAACAGATTCAGCGCCACTGCGCGCATCTCATTAATTTGCTTGATCGAGCTACGCCGCATTTGTTCCGACGCCTGTGAAGATTGCCACGTCAATTTCGATTTTTCGTTCGGCGCGGTGGCATTGTTGGTGCCATTTTTCGCAGCGTCCAGATTGGCGCCAGAGGAGCCAAAGAAAAGACTGTTCCATTCAGCCTTTTTGTCTGGCTTCGATTCCGCCAGATACGACGTGCATGCTATGACCGGAATAGTGCACGTCATGTCAGCGCGCGCCATCGATAGAAAAATCTGGTCGAGGGCTGCAGATACGATCAGCGCCTTGGTGGCGAAACCAACCAGCATTAAAAAACTGACAACGAAAACCACAAAAAACCGCCCACGTTTTGCTCCGTCGTCTGCACTCCACCAGTAAGAAAGGAGCAAGCAAATACTAAGGGCAACAGCCGTGCTCGCGTGGAAGAGCCAGAAAACCCATTCTGGATAGTCTTGTTCTTGCATTGGCAATAGGACGATTGTCGTCCAGAGAATGGTGCCAAAAACCAACCATTTGAGCCGTTTGAATCTGACCGCCGACAATGTAGCTTCCATCAATGCGCACTTTCCCAATTCACGCCTACCCCCGGCTCGGCAACCAGCGCCACATCCAGCGTCGCAACATTGGTCATCAGCCCCGGCACAGTGGCTTTCACCAAAGCCAACTCTGCTTCCGGCACCTCCAATACCAATTCATCGTGCACCTGCATCACCAGTTTGGTTTGAAGTTTTTCTTTTTCCAGCCAGCCCTGCACGGCAATCATCGCCAGCTTGATTAAGTCCGCGGCGGTGCCTTGCATCGGCGCGTTAATCGCCGCGCGTTCTGCACCTTGCCGACGGCCTTGATTGGCGGAACGGATATCGGGCAGCCATAATCGCCGGCCAAAAACCGTTTCGACATAACCACATTCGCGTGCGGCGTTGCGAGTGCGTTCCATATAGTTTGCGACACCGGGGTATCGTGCAAAGTAGCGTTCGATATAACTGGCTGCGGCCGAGCGTTCAATACCAAGATTGGCGGCCAAGCCAAAGGCGCTCATACCGTAAATTAATCCAAAGTTAATCACCTTGGCATAACGGCGTTGCTCGCTCGATACCTCATCACGTGTCACACCAAATACTTCCGATGCCGTGGCGCGGTGCACATCTTCATTGTTGTGAAATGCCGCCAGCAGCCCCTTGTCGCCGGATAGATGCGCCATGATGCGCA
>JANPNU010000496.1:0-2354 GCA_031427615.1 Burkholderiales bacterium | reverse complement strand
AGGGTGGCGTACCACACGCCCTTCATGTGTTTGCCGGTGCGCCACTCGTCAGTCTGCCCGCCCAGACCGATCACCGATTTGCATTGGTCGCCGACCAGATTGTCGGCGGTAATGCCGACGGTCCACCCGAGCCGCGCTGCTTGCGCGACGATTTGGTCGGTGGTGTGAATCGATTTCGGCCGGCGGATTTTGGGGATCGCCGCCATTTCATCGACTGATTGAAACAGCTTCATGCCGAAGGGAATCGTGCGCAGTTTGAGCACGTGTTCGAGGTTGGCGGCAAGTTGCGCGAGTTGCGTGGGTGATGCTGCGGTGTGCGGCAGTGAATCGTGTTGCAGTGATGTCGTCATGGATTCTCCGGCTGGCGCGCAATCAACAGCCGATTGTCCATCATAAAAGCGAAGGGTGAGTACCAAAACAAAAACCCCGCCGAAGCGGGGTTTTTGTCAGTGAAGTTTCGGCAATTACGCTTGCTTGCGGCGGATCACGCCAAGTCCGAAGAGGCCAAGACCGAGCAGCGCCAGAGTGCCAGGCAGCGGAACAGAGGAGCCAGTCGCCTGGACGGAGTAAGGGAACCCCAACCCTACATCAAATCCAGGATACTGTGATACCTGCACCGTATATTCGCCCGAGGTTAGCGCGATATACGAAAAGGCCGGGTCTCTAAAACCGCCGCCGTACACGATCGAATTGCCTATAATGTTGTCATCGCCGTAGGCCACCTGCGACCCAGTGCCGTTAGGGCCATTGAAAAGACCCATGATGGGATCGAAAGCAGACAAGCGCAGTGCCTGTACGTAGATCGAATCGCCCGCATTGAGAAACAAGGACCACATACCGGTCTGGGAGCCGTAGTGAACCGCGCCGTCAGTGAGGTCACCCAACAAGGCGGCTTGGGACGGGGTGGCACCCAGCGAGCAGAGCAGTGCGACTGCGACATAAAATTTCTTGAACAAGGTTTGCATGATTTTCTCCTTTGGGTGATTAACGATGTGGCCTATGATTCCGGCTTGACAACACAAAAGCAATCCTCAGGCCAACTTTTTTATTTGTTTAAAATCAATGGTATATAAAAATTCATCGTATGCACTAACCGGCGGGTGTAAATTATTTCGACATTATTTACGGGGGCAAGCGTACCCCATCGTGCCGCCGTGCGGCACTCCTTCCGGCGTAAATACCGCCCTCCTCAACTGCGCATAATGGCGTTACCCCAAAGATTCAAGGTGTGCTGCGCATGCGGCCACACGCTTGGTTTGTGCCCGTCTTCACACACTTCAAGATCACACGAAATTTCGGCGAGGTTGCCGTCCGGGTCTTGCACCATGAAGAAGGTGTCGTTGCCGGGGCCGTGGCGGCCGATGCCCCAGACGATCGGGACCTGTTGATCGCCCATGTGGTCGGCCCAGTCGCGCATGGCGGGCCAGCCGGTGGTTTCAAACGATTGATGATCGAAGCGCGTCTCCGGGGAGCGGAACAGCGCGACGGCGTGATGCATGGCGTCGGTGCGCAAAAAACAGGCGCGCAGCGTGCCTTGCTCGTCCTCAACCCGGTCGGACAGTTTGAAGCCGAGGCGTTCTTGGTAAAACGCGAGCAGCGCATCGGGCTGGGTGGTGCGCAGCGCGAGGTGCTGTGATTCGGCCGGTGGCAGGGTGGCATGCGGTGTGGCGGTGTTGCTGCTGGCAGCATTGGCCGCAACAGCGGCGGCATCGGCGGCATCGGCGGCAATGAAGACGATGCGGTTGCCGTCCGGATCGTTGAATGACATGGCACCTGCGCCGGTCAAGGTGGATGCCGGTGCCGCTTCACCAGCACCTACGCGGACACGATAGGCGGCCAGCGCCGCCGCATCAGGAAACGCAAACGCAATGTGCTTGATGCGGTGGGCCGGACCGTCAGAGAACACGATGCGCCGCCCGGCGCTGCGGCAGACCCATTCGCTGCCATGCTGCTGCGCTTCAAAGCCGAACGCCTTGACGTAAAAACGCGCCAGCGCTTCGGGCTGTGGGGAGGACAAATGCACATGATGCAGGGTGGCACCGATGACCATGATGGTTCTCCGGAAAGTGCTGAGTGAGGAGCGGGGGGTAGCGGGCAGCTTGGGGCTGGAGTGAGGAGTGATGAGCGGGAAGTAGCGGGAAGTAGCGGGCAGCTTGGTGCCGACATGTAGACGAACGCGCGCGGCGGGTTGCGCTTACTGCGGCTCGAACACGGCGATCGATTCAACGTGCGAGGTATGCGGAAACATGTTGACGATGCCGGCGCTCTTGAGCGCGTAGCCGTATTCGTGATGCAGCAGACCAGCGTCACGCGCCAGCGTAGACGGGCTGCACGAGACATAGACGATGCGCTTG
>JANPNU010000495.1:0-2263 GCA_031427615.1 Burkholderiales bacterium | reverse complement strand
GCTCGTCGATCTCGCGCACGATTTCGCCCAGATCGGTTTTGCTGTCGGTGGTCTTGCCGACCGGCTTGGGACCGAACGGTGACAGAAAATAATCGCGCAAGTCGTCATCTTCCAGTGATGGTTCACGAATATCGCCCAGGTAAACACGATGGATATTGGTCAGAAACAAATTTCCCGTGTCGCGCACCACGCGCACGTCGTCCTGAATGTGCAAGGTGAGCTGGAAATCATCGCGCCAATTGCGGCCACCGTGGCCATTGTCCGGCAGGATCGGGTCGTTGAAAAAAATCTTGAGGCCGTCGAAGTCGGCGCGCAGGCGATCCAGCACAATGATGTTTGGCGCGATCAACAGGAAGTTTCTGGCAAGTGGCGAGTCAGGCTCATAGCGCTTATGGAAAAAGCACCACGCGATCAGCAGTGAAAGCACTTTTGTCTTGCCCGCGCCGGTCGCCATTTTGATGACGTAGCGCGGCCAGTCTTCGTCGAACATGTTTGCTGACACCGCACCTGAGGCGTCATAGCGCAGTAAATCAAATTTGTCACGGACGCCCTTTGCATCGTGCAGCCAAATGATCGTTTCAACGGCTTCTTGCTGTGCGAAATAATACCGAAACGAGGACAGGGTGCCGTCCGCCTGTTCGAGCAGATGCTCTTTTGCGAACCACCAATTCAGCAATGCACGCGATGTTGGCGAAACGCCCGCGTACTGATTGTCGCGCCACACTTTGACTTCTGCCCGGATATTGGCAACCAAGGGCGGCAACAGTTTTTCATAGGAAGATTTGCGCAGTTCTTCCGCAGCCGGGAACCAGCGCTCGGCTGGATCAAGCGTTTCGTAGGGTGATGACGGAAAATTGGGATGTATCGCCATGCGGGAAAGAATTGTGGTGTGTACGGTATGCCTGCACTCTAAACGAGAAATGAAGTCTCAACATCTATTCGGATGAAAAATAGAAAATTAAAAACGTTGAAACTATAGCAATATCAATCGATTTGCGGCATTTTTGCTTGAAAAGCCTTACTGGGCGGGCACTTTGGCATTCGTCAATTTCATTTCCAGCGCGCGCAGAATTTTTTCGTGCACCCCGCCAAAGCCACCATTGCTCATCACCACAATATGATCGTTGGGCTTGGCAATGGCCATGATGGCGGCAACCAATTGATCAAGATCGTCCAATACGGTTGACTTGGTATGGATGGGGGTAAATGTTTCGTCTGCATCCCAGCCCAAATTGTGGGCATAAATAAAGACCAGGTCGGCATTGGCGAGCGAGCCGGGTAAGGCGTTGCGCATGGCACCGAGTTTCATGGTGTTTGAGCGCGGCTCCAGCACTGCAATAATCCGTTGATTCTTGACGCGACTGCGCAGACCGGCAAGGGTGGTGGCAATGGCGGTCGGGTGATGGGCAAAATCGTCATATACCGTGATGCCGTTATCGATTCCACCAATCACGCCGCGTATTTCCATACGACGCGCCACGCCGTCAAATAAATTTAATGCTTCGATGGCAATCTTCACCGGCACACCGGCATGGCGGGCGGCGGCAATGGCCGCCAGTGCGTTCATTTTATTGTGCGCACCAGTCTGGGTCCAACTTACCAGGCCGCGATCAACTTCGTCGCAACGCACCACAAACTGGCGCTCGTCTGCGCCGCGCCGGTAATCCCATTGCATGCCGGGCCCAAAATATTCAACCGGTGTCCAGCAGCCCTTATCGATGGCGTTGGCCAGATTCGGCTCGGTGCCATTGGCTACCACCAGTCCGTTGGCAGGAACGGTACGCACCAGATGGTGAAATTGGGTTTCGATGGCCTCGATATTTGGAAAAATATCAGCGTGATCATATTCAAGATTATTCAGAATCACGGTGCGGGCATGATAGTGGACAAATTTTGACCGTTTGTCGAAAAACGCCGTGTCGTATTCATCCGCTTCGATCACAAAAAACGGCGAGTCGCCCTTTGGTGTGCGTGCCGAAATACCAAAATTTTTGGCGATGCCGCCGATCAAGAACCCCGGTGCCACCCCGGCATAGTCGAGTATCCACGCCAACATGGAAGAGGTAGTGGTCTTGCCATGGGTGCCCGCCACGGCCAGCACCCAGCGGCCCTGCAACTCGTTTTCGCCCAGCCTTTGCGGTCCGGAAATAAATCGCAGGCCGCGATTCAGAATCTCTTCAATAATCGGTTTGCCACGCGTCATGGCATTGCCGACAACGTAAATATCAGCATTAAAAATATCGAGTTGTTCGGCGTCAAAGCC